>NZ_JAYERP010000001.1:2882500-3065000 GCF_034718895.1 Paenibacillus phoenicis
CGAAAATCAACACCAGCCATCCGAAGAAGGCGTTCCCCCGTCGAATCCCGTAATAGCCGAGACCGATCATTACAATCGCAATCACCAGTCCGAACAGGCTGCCTAGGAAAGGAGTTAACTTGCCCAGCAGAATCAGTGCGCCAAGGGCAATCAGTACAATAGCGAATACATTCAGTCGATTTGTTCTCATTGAAAATTTCACCGCCTCTCATTTGATCAACCTTATGTCTCTATTCTAGGGTGATTACAGGTTATCCAAAACGGACTGGGGACGGTTTTTCAACCTAGACCTAAGTCGAGGATGCGCTCAGCCTGGGGGTTTATGGGTGGAGGGAGGGTTTCTCCGCAAGTGCTTTACATTCCGGACAAGTCAGTCTATAATGAAGTCAGAATGACTAAACAATAGAAAACGAGAGTTATCGGAGGAGCCTGTCAAATTGCGGGCTCTTTTTGCCTTTTTTTGACCGATAATGGCATAATTCTGCCCCTGCGCGCCAAGCTATCATGCCCTCAGGGACATCTAACTTGGAGAGGAGAATTCATATGGAGCAACAAGCAATCTGGGCCATCATCATCTTTCTATTAACGTACGCATTCATCATTTCGGAGAAAATCCACCGGACACTGCTGGCCATGGTCGGTGCCGTTCTGATGATCGTCCTTGGCATCGTCGATCAGGAGTCTGCGATTCATCACATCGATTTTAATACGCTAGGTCTCTTGATCGGCATGATGATCATCGTGAACACCACGGCGGAAACGGGGTTATTCAAATATATCGGGATTTGGACGGCCCGGATCGGCAAAGGGAACCCCGTGACCATCCTGTGGCTCCTGGCGCTAATTACGGCAGTTGCCTCCGCATTTTTGGACAATGTGACGACAATCATTCTGATGGTACCGGTCGCCTTTAGCATTACCCGGCAGTTGAAGGTCAAGGCATTCCCTTACATCTTCTCGATGGTCGTGGCCTCAAATATCGGCGGAACGGCAACGTTAATCGGGGATCCGCCAAATATTATGATCGGCAGCGCTGTCAAGGAATTGACTTTTAACGCTTTCCTGCAGCACTTGGCGCCGATCGTGATTGTGATCCTGGCAGCCACCCTACCGCTTCTCGTGTTGGTATTTCGGAAGCAAATTCAGTCAACGCCGGAGAACCAGAAGAATATCATGAACATCAGCCTAGATGGCTTGATTACGGATCAGAAGCTCCTTATAAAATGCTTGGTCGTCCTCGGCTTAACGCTGCTTGGCTTCTTCCTGCACCAGACATTCCATCTGGAATCGGCTACCGTGGCGTTGGCCGGAGCTTTTCTATTGTTGCTGCTCACAGGTGAGCATGTAATGGAAAGAGCGTTCCGTTCCGTCGAATGGCCAACCATCTTCTTCTTTATTGGATTGTTTGTCCTGGTCGGCGGTTTGATTGACACCGGTACGATCAAGCGGTTAGCGGAGTGGTCCATCGACTTAACCGGAGGAGACCCGTTGACGACTTCTATGCTGATTCTCTGGCTAAGCGCGATCGCCTCTTCCTTCCTGGATAATATTCCGTTCGTCGCTACGATGATTCCAATGATTCAGGACATGGGCGCGATGGGAATCAGCAACTTGCAGCCGCTGTGGTGGAGTCTGGCCCTGGGTGCATGTCTTGGCGGCAACGGAACCCTGATCGGGGCCAGCGCCAATTTGATTGCTGCAGGCATGTCTGCCAAGGAAGGGGAGCCAATTACATTTGTCCGCTACATGAAATATGGCTTCCTGCTGATGATTCTGTCGATCATCTTCGCAAGCGCGTATATTCTGATTCGGTATTTCCTAATCTAATAGAGGTCCATCCAAGTCCACTCTTTCTTTGGAAAGAATGACGTCGATATGCTATCCTTAATAGTAAGTAAATAGATGTCGAGGGGAGGGATGACGCATGACAACGCAACAACTAAGGCTTCGTTGGTTAGCTGTGGTGGTATTGACGTTGGTCCTGGCGTTGTCCCTCCCTTCCTTTATTTCATCCCCCGTTCATGCAGAGTCTCGTGGGGAAGAGACGCTTGAGACCGATTATGGCCATGTGCAGCACAAGGTATCACTTCGCCTCAATAGTACACCGTCTTACGGCAAGCTGTTTATCGACAGAACCCCGCATCAACTGGATACCGTCCCGGCCCTGATCAGTTTTATGCTGCTGGCGCCATGGGCGCGTTTCCGACCGTTATTCTGCCTGCTGTTAAAGCGGCGTCTGCTTATGCCCATCAAATTTACGAGCATGTTCGTGGCTTAACCGAAGTTGTATCGTTTTTTGATCCAGTCTCCTGCATGACCTACACGTTTTTTTTAAAACGAAATCGCATGAGGCTTATTTTGTAATACCCAAAATGGAAAATGACTCTAAAAACTGGAGGCTTGACTCAAATGAATCTCAAAGAAACAGATCTGCCAGGAATCGGAAAACAATTCGTGATCCAGGCCCGCAGCGGCGACAAACTCTCAATCGTTATTCACAATGACGGCCGGCGCGAGTTATCTCATTTCCAAGAGGACGATCCGGACAACAGCGTTTCCATGGTCACTTTGGATGACGATGAGGCGAGATATATCTCTGCCATTATTAGCGGTGCGACATATAAGCCAACAGCAATGGAGAACATTGAAGTGGCTTTAGGCGATCTGATCATTGAGTGGTATAAATTAGATTCGAACTATAAAGCGATTGGCAAAACCATCGGCGAGTTGAAAATTCGTCAGCGTTCTGGAACGACGATCATCGCCGTAATCGAGAAGAACCACAAGAAACACATCAATCCCGGACCTGATCTGATGCTGACCTCCGAGGCGACGGTCGTCGTGCTTGGCGAACGGCTCCATCAACAGCAAATCAGACAGATCCTATTAAGCGGAAAATAATTCATTGGATCATCTCGTGCTGAAGGCGGTTTGTCCTTCGCCCTGATCGCGGCGATCCGATGATCTACCGTCCGCGATCTATCCGTAACTCGGTATAAGAACCGCCTACCCTTGATGATGGGTTTATCCAGTAAGGAGGGGTCGGTTTGAAACACCAGTTGAGAGTTCATTCCTCCAGGAAGGCCCGCGGCGGCTTCAAGCCTCTTATTCCGACGTTTGGTCGTGCTGCCGGCGTCATAGCTGGCGCATCGCTTGCTTCCGTCGGCTTAGAGCTGTTCCTGATGCCCCACAGCATCGTCGTTGGAGGAATGACCGGTTTATCCGCATTGCTGGCGTTAACGACGGAAATGCGGCTTGGATTGTTCTTGTTCTTGTTGAATCTGCCCTTACTCTTTCTCTATCGTAAAAATATCCATGGGTCCTACGGGATCTTCACTGTGATTGGCGTATTGGTATTTTCACTGGGGACGCTTGTGCTCCATCCTTATCCTTCCCTGATTGACGAGCCGCTGCTGGCAGCGCTGATCGGGGGATTATCACTGGGACTTGGGCTTGGTTTAGCTCTGCGTTTTGGAGGGGCGCTGGACGTTGCGGAGAAAGCCGTGAAGCAGCTCCAATATGGCAGATTGTCCCCGGAGCGGATCTTGCTGATGCTGAACTGTCTGATCCTGATCGGTGCGGGCTTTCATTTTGGCTTTCTGCAGGCCCTCTATTCGGTTATCGCCTACCTGTCCGCCTTCGAAGCCGTCAAACTTCCGGTCCAAGGTGGGATCTTCACCCTAACGGTGCGGATTAAGAGCCGGCATTGCGCCGCCATCCAGGGGGAGCTGCTTCGATATCTGAACCGTTCGGCCGTTTATCGGCTGGATCCCGAAGCACCCGGGGACGAGGAAGGGATGGGCATTTTGGAATTCCAATGCCATCGGCTGGAGCGGTCCCGCTTGATTTCCATCGTCCATCAATGCGACCGCGAGAGTGAAATTACGTTTCTTCCAAGGAAATAACGAAATGAGCCGCAGGAATTTACTCCTGCGGCTCGTTCGTTTTCGGGGGTACGCGTAATATTAAAATTCTTCGTAAACGGCAGGATCCTGGTTTCTAATCCGCCCGTCCGGACGGGATAAGCCATTGATCTGCTTCATCTCTTCCTCGTCCAATGTAAAGTCAAAGATCGTGAGGTTCTCGATCTGCCGAGCTGCAGAGGCCGATTTCGGGATGGATACAGCGCCCAGCTGATAATGCCAACGCAAAATAATTTGGGACACCGACTTGCCATGCCGTTCGGCGATTTGCCGGAGCGTCTCATGCTGCAACACCTCATTGCCATGGGCCAGCGGGCTCCAGGATTCCGTGACGATTCCGTGCGCTTCATGATATTTGCGCTGCTCGGCCTGATTAAAGAACGGATGCAGCTCAATCTGGTTTACGCTTGGCGTCACGCTCGTTTGCTCGATCAGGCGGTCCAGGTGGTCCGGCAAGAAATTGCTGACGCCGATGGAGCGGATCAGCCCCCATTTTTGGGCGTCGATTAGAGCTTGCCACGCTTCCACGTAATGCCCTTGAATCGGATTGGGCCAATGAATCAAATACAGATCGTAGTAATCCAGCTGCGCCCGGTACAACGATTCCTGGATCGCCTTGACCGCTTTATCGTACGTGTGGTAACGCCCGGGCAGCTTGGACGTGATGATCAGCTCTTCCCTCGGTACCGCAGAACGCCTTACCGCCTCACCAACCGTTCCCTCGTTCTCGTAGTTATACGCGGAATCCAGCAAACGATAGCCGGAGCGGATCGCGTGAACGATTGACTGCACACCTTCGCTGCCACGGAGCGTGTAGGTTCCCAGCCCGACCACCGGCAGCTTCAAACCGTCATTTAACGTCATTTCCGGAATGATATGACCCAAGATGAACACTCCTTTCGGATAAGTACTCTCTCAGACTATCATAATCGAATCTATATGAAAAAACGAACAGAAATCGCCGAAAGCGGCGATTTCTGCGGAATGTATATAAAATTTCGAATAGATTTGCGTCGAAGTCGGCCCAAAACCAAGATTCTATCTGAAATATCGAATAGAATCGCTTTTTTCGGTGTGAACTGGCAAATTTTATTCGAAATATCGAATAGATTCAGATCCTACGCCCGATCCCATCCGCGATCCTTCAGCAGCTTGATGAATAAGCCGCCAACCACGGTCCGATGCTGGAAGCCGATCTGCCGTGCCGTCTTCGTGTCGTACCAATCCGTAAACGGTACGCGGTCCCGCGTCTCGTTCAGGAAAACCCAGAGCGGATCAACGATGCGCTGGAAGTCCTCGCGCGTCTCCGCGAGCGCCCCCGCCCAGACGAGCCAATCGGCCTTCGTATAGGCGGCCCGATTATCCAGCGGCGTACCATACCGTTCCTGTTTCTTCTGATACCATGCCACTTCACGGCGGATGATTTCCTGATTGAACAAGCCGGTTCCAAAGATGCCGTCCCAGACAAGGTTATATTTGAGACTCCAGGTCCCCGGCTGACCAAAGGCCAGCAGTGTATGGTTCTCGTCACTCGGATCGGCGGCGAGGATTTCCCATTGGCGAGCCATTTCCGAAGAGGCTTGACGGTAGCGCTCGGCTTGTTCCTTGTCACCCAGCATTTTGCATAGCAATCCGTAGCTGGCAACGCCCATCACGGCTTTCGCCGACAGGTTCGCGTTGCGCGCCAGATGTCCGGCGAAATCATCGGTACATAATTGATGCTCCGGATCAAGCCCATGCTTCACCAGATAGTTGGCCCATTGGGCGAGCAACTCACGATGCTCCTGAACGAAGCTTGTATTCCCGTCAGCCAGCGTAACTGCGGCCGCCATGACCAGCATATTGCCGCACTCCTCCACCGGCATTTGCCCCTCCAGCTTGTTCTCGCCGTAAACCTGACCGTTGGCCAGCGGATATTGACCCACGTCATGCGGAGCAAATTCAAACGTCCAGGCGTCGCTGGCGGCGTATTTGAAGATCGGACGCATCATGCCTCGGACCAGCTCCGGCTGGTACAGCAAGAACAGCGGAATTGAAGGGTAGCTCACGTCCACCGTGGCAATACAGCCGTTACTGAAGCATTCCTTCGACATGAACAGCACCTGTCCCTCAGGATCAAGGACCAGTTTATGCGCTGCAATCGCCTGCCGGTAGGATAAGGACAGGATATCGGCATATTTCTCCCCGCCGGCGCGGATTGCGTCCTCGCGCAGCTTGGCATCAAAGGAATCGCAGCGTGCAAGAACGTCCGGATAATCCCGAAACGCTTCGCTGAGCAGGGTCGAGAAGGTTTTCCCGTCTTTTCTCCAATACGCCTCCAAAGGCTGACCAAAATACTCAATCGCATATACGTCGTCATAGGCAAGAACGATTAAGTGCGTCTTCTCGTCCGTTCCGGTCACTTCACCGACATTCCACACCGAAGCCATAACGAGCTCGGCCTCGCGAACGGGCTGTGGTTGAGAAAGCGGAGTCGAACCTTCCTTCAGCCGAATTTCACCTTCCCGAACGAATTGCTTGCGAATCTGTGCCTGATCCAGATAGGTCTCTACATCCGGCGTCTGCTTGACGGCCAGCATGAAAGTGCCCCAATCAATCCGCTGGTCATCGCCGGAGCTATGGAGCGGGTTCTGCTCGACATGTCGGACCTGCAGTACGGTGAGGTCTCCCTGCACCTCTTGTTGCCAAGTAATCGCCTGATCGGTTTCATTAACGCACCATTCCCCGGTTACGTCGACATAGACCCGCACTTGGTGGGGCTTCCCGTCGAGGGAACGCACGCGGAAAGCGACATAGGAAGCCGGCCGCGACAGCAGCTCCAGATCGTCCGGCAGCAGCGGACTTGTAAAGGTCACGTCCAGCGCAACTCCTCCCGCCTCGAACTGATAGCGGGTGGAGAGCGGCGTGACTTCAAGTCCGGTTTGGTTCATCGCCTCCGGCTCTGTATAATACCGTTCCGGGTTAGACTCGACGCGTCCGGCAAACCGCCAGGCTACGCCGTCGATATACACCAGGCCGGTGAACGCCTGCCGACGCCCGGTCCAATGGCGAGTGAAATCGTCGGTCAGACGATCAGCCATCGACCAGACGCTGAAAAAGGGATCAACGGTGACCAAAGGTACTGCCGGTGGACGCAATTTTGTGTTCATTTGTAATCTGCCTCCTATCTGGATCTCGCGATTTGTTAAATCACTTTTTATCTGTTAAACTTCGTTTCCTATTTCGTCACGGTGATGCGGGTTCCTCCATCTCCATGCTCGTAATGAAGGAGCAACGTGTGTGACTTCGCGTCCCATTCGAACTGCAGGGAGATGATTGGCGCCGAAGCAGAGCCGTCTTCCTGCTGCGGTCCCAACACTTCTGCCGTCACCGCCGTTGGTCTCGCTTCACAGCGAATCCGCGCCACGGCCTGCAGCGGTCGAGGCCCCTTGGCCGTAAACGTAATGGCGGTTTCATCCTCGCGATAATCCTCAATCCGGGAGGATGCAGCAATCACTTTGGAGCCGGGTTCGGAGTCGGTGCTGTGGCTGCCCGGTCCGGTGTATGCTAAATCATAAAGTAAGGCCTGGCGTCCGGGTTGCACCGCAACTTGCTCTTTGACCGGCAAACCGGGATCAAGCAAGTCAACGAAAAGTCCTTCGAGCTCCAGCGGCGCATCGCTGACTGACTCGGTCATGACGGAAGCGATCACATACGGACCGCGGCGGAGATGAAAATAGTTGACTGGTTCCCAACGGAGCGCGTCTGCTGGAGCCGGCTTTCCTTCTGCGGAGCCTTCAGCAGCTGTCTGCGCTGCGGGTGAATCCCCCGCCGCCGCAGGTGCTTCCCCGCTACCCAGCAACTCCATCGCTTCCCGTACTGCGGCGCGATAGCGTTCCGCCGCCTCTGCACTCTCCGCGATCCGATTCGGCCGCAACGGCAAGTAGCTGACTAACCCAGCGCCAACTCGGGTGATGCCTTCTGCTGCTGCCCCGGCCGCGCTTGGCAAGCCGAGACATTCGAATAGATGAGCCCGAGGAGAATCGTAGCGTCGCCGTCCCTGATTCCACCATTCCCGTACCCGGTGATACGGATCGCTGTCGTCTCCAACGTAAATCAGCGCTCCGCCTTCCCGCACCCATTGGGCCAAAGCGTTATGCAAATCCGGGAATTCCGGCTTCATAAATTCATAGCTTAAAACCAGCACGCGGTAGTCATCCAAATATCCCGGGAACCGCCGAACGTTATCAAGCTGGACCGGCCGTACCGGCAGCCCATGCTTGACAAGCGGCAGCGTCAGCCCATAAAAAGGCGAGAAGTTCAGCAACTCCACCGCCGAATCATCGGTCAACTCCACCTCGTTCGTCCCGTCGTATTTTTGCATAAAACCGGACGTTTGCGTCCCAATCCGTTTCCGCTGGAACATGGCTGAATCGGCCAGAAGCACGCCGGTGACGGCGGTATTGCCGTACACCTGGACCTCCTCCTGGTCCATATTCCCGAGCGTATGCATTACGTTCAGCAGCACGGTCGCGTAATCGGACGGAATCCCCTCTTTGCCGTTGCCGTCCGCGGAAGGATATTGGCCCTGAAAGATCCGCCGCGGCCAAGGGGCAACCTCATAGCGCGAAACCGCCGGATGCAGCAGCGAAGCGATCAGCGTCTTCGTGTAGTTCTCGCGGTAATCGATCCACGTCCGTGTCGGATCGTCCTCGATCGGATCGTGCAGGAACCACATGCGGCGGTGCGTCCCGCGCACCAGTTCCTGCATGATGCCATATTCCAGGAACGCCGTCTCGAATGTCCGCTCCGCACGTTTCCCTTCGTATACGTTCGCGGTGCGCGATGTCCCCGTCCAAATTTGGGCGATATAACCGTCAATCGCCGGCAAGTCGAGCAGCCGGGATTCCGGACTGACGATCCGCCATTGGGTGTAGTTAATCAAGCTGTGGGTGGGTACAAAAAAACGCAGCGGTCGATTATACCGGACCAGCGAATATTCCTTCAACGCCGAGCAGATACGGTCCAAACAACGCGTGTACAGATAAGCCTTCAGCTTGGAGGCGCGGAATTGCGCGTCCTCCGAAGTATGGGGCGGTTGCCAAGGCTCGTTATAGTAATTGCGCCATTCACGCTGGAATGCCTCAGAGTATCCGCCTTCCACCCAGAATTCCGGTTCCTCCAGGTGAATGGCCTCCACACCGGCATCCACAGCCGGCCGAATCCGCTCGATGAGAAAATTCGCATAGCTGATGGTTGGCACCATGTAGGGAATATCCACCGAGGTTCCGTGAATGATCGTCTCGCCGTCTTGATATTTCTGGGCTTCGTCCCAATGGGAGCGGCCGTCAACACGGCCGTTCAGATAGTCCTGGTAACCGCCCCAGGACACCCCGGTCATGAGATGCACATGGTAGCCCCGCTCCGCCCATTCGCGAATGCGCTGAGGCATCGACTCCCCAATGCCGTACACCATCACAAAATCCGTCTGCAGATCATAGGCCGCATGATAAGCGCCGCTTTCCTGAAATCCGGTCCGTTCTTCCGCCCGTGCTCTTCCCGTCACGCCTAAGCCCTCCCTTGTAACTTAGAGTTCGTTCACAGCCAACCTCATTCACAGCTAACTTATAACCTCTACACTCTATCCATCATTCAGCCAACTGAACGCGAATCGATTTGATCTCAAACGGTGTAAATTGCAAGCGAATCCGATCCGTATTTTCTGCTAGCAGCCCGATCGGCTCCTCCAGCAGATTCACCTCTTCAATGGTTCGGCAAGCCGGCCCAAAGCTCAGCTCTCCATCCGCCCCAGCTCCTGCCGTTTCGTACAGACGAACGATCAGATGATCGCTGTCCTCGGCTTTCTTCACCGCTTCCACCATCACGTTAGGATGCTCAATCGTAAGGAAAGCTTTCCCGTGCAAGGAACTGCTGTCAGACTTCCCGCCGCCTTGAGGCGTCACCGGGATGGCCGCTGCGGATGCAATCGGAATGTTCAGCTCATAGCCTTTGCGGTATACGCCGGCTTGGATAAAGTCGCCCGCATGCGGGTACAAAGCATAAGTGAAGCGATGCTCCGCCCGATCGGCCTGCGGATCCGGATATCCCGGGCTGCGCAGCAGGTTCAAATCCAGCACGTTGCCTTCCACGCTGTGCCCGTATTTGCTGTCGTTGAGCAGCGCCACGCCATAATCCGGCTGCGACAGATCGAGATAATGGTGAGCGCAGATTTCGTCGCGGGCAAATTCGATCGCATTATTCCGCGTCGTCGGCCGCTTTAACACCCCAAACTGAATTTCGCAGTTCACCTGATCGCTCACAACGGCCACCGGGAAAGCAACCCGGAGCATTTTACCCGTTTCTCGCCAATCAGCTTCCGTATCAAAGCGCAGCAGACCATCGCCTTGCAGCAAGCGGATCGTTTGCTTTAACGTCGATTCCCCAAAGCGGTAAACCTGCTCAACAACCGCCTGCGGCCCCGAAACGTAAGCGCGTCGGCTTTCCAGCGTCATCGTTCCAGCAATCGTATCGCGATAGTCGCGCGGGAAATCCCAGGCATCGCCGTCATCATGGTAGACGGTAAATACGTTGGCCTCAGCGCCCGGCTGAATCGCTTCCCGTCCGGCGGCCTTATCGTACAGCGACACGATGCTGCCGTTCTCGGCAAACCGAACCGCAAGCCGTTCATTCTCCAACCGGAAGTCCTCGGCAATCAATGCTTGTTCCGAAGCCGATGGTTCTGCCGCAGCCTCCGTGAGCTTGCGCCAGCTCATCGCCGGCACTTGCACATACTTCCAGCTTCCGCCGATCTCTACCCATTCCTGCCGGTCCCAAGGCAAGGAATTGAACAGAACAATTTCACCGGCGGCAGCTCCGGACCGCCCAGCGATTCGTCCATAAGCTTCCGCAATCATCGTTTGGACTTCCTCCAGCAGCTGAGCGTAGCGCTCCAGCGACTCGTCGTACACCCGGGTGATCGAAGATCCTGGCAAAATATCATGGAATTGGTATAAGAGCACTTCCTTCCAGATCTTCTCCAACCGGGCGGCAGGGTACTCTGCAGGGCTTTCGCCCAGGGCAATCTGCAGCGAAGCCGCGAATTCGAGCTCACGCAGTGCTTTTTCCAGCTTGCGGTTATACCACTTGTTGCGCGCCTGCGTGGTTAATGTCCCTTGGTGCTTCTCCAGATACAACTCACCGCGGTACGTTTGGAACCGCGAAGCCTCTTGTTCCAGCCGCTTGAAGAAGGTGATCGCAGGCTCCTGAACGACCGGCGGGAGTCCCAGCAGGTTCACCTCCCGCTCAAGCCGCTCCAGGTGCTCTTCTCCTGGTCCACCGCCGCCGTCGCCGATCCCAAACAGCATCAGCGCATGCTCCGAGACGTTCCGATCGAGATAGTCCCGCTCGATCTTGGTCAGCGACCGCGGGGCCGCTGGGCTGTTATAGGTATCCTCCGGCGGCAGGTGCGTCAGCACCTTCGTCCCGTCAATGCCTTCCCACAGGAAGCTGTGGTGCGGATGCGTATTGTAGGTGCTCCAGGAGAGTTTCTGCGTCATCATATAGTCGACGCCGGACTTCTTCAGCAGCTGCGGCAGACTGCCCGTATACCCAAAGACGTCAGGCAGCCACAGCACCTTCATGTCCTTGCCGAACTCCTCACGGAAGAATCGCTTGCCATACAGGATTTGCCGCACTAATGCTTCGCCGCCGGAGATGTTCGTATCCGGTTCGACCCACATCGCGCCTTGCGCTTCCCAGCGTCCTTCGCGGACCCGCTCCTTCACTTCGGCGTACAGCTGCGGATAGTGCTCCTTCATCCACTGGTACAGCTGCGGCTGGCTTGCGCCAAAGACGTAACTCGGATACTTCTCCATGTTCCGCAGCGCCGTAGAGAAAGTCCGGGCTCCTTTGCGGATCGTTTCGCGGATCGGCCACAGCCAGGCCAGGTCGATATGCGCATGGCCGATGGCGCTGATCGTCAGGACAGAATCCCCGCCTTTCTTCGCCAATTCGCGGGCCACATACGCTTTCGCCAAGCGTACCGATTCCTCATTGATCTCCGACAGCTGAAGAGCTGCCTCGTAGACGGATTGCAGGACCTGGGCTTTTCTGGCGCTGGAATCCGGCAGCTGCTCAACCAGCTCGATTAACACTTCCAGATCGTAGGCCAGTTGCCGGGCTTCCTCATGGCAAATGGCGATGTCCGCTTCCTTCAGCGTTCCGCTGCGATAATGTCCAAATAGGTCATTGCAGCCGCCGTCTCCCCACAGATTGATCGTTTCCCCGCCTCGGGCGGCAGCGCTGACGTCCACCACCCGCTTACCAGGCCGACCTAGGCTGTAGTCGAATTCGGAGCTAACGTTCGTTAAGCCTTGTCGCGGGGTTCCCGCTTCATCCACGAGACATAATTCTCCATTAATATCGATCAACAGAACGACTTTTTGGCCAGCGGCCGTTTCCGGTACGGTCCCTTGAAAATGAAACCAGGCGCAATCCCACAGCTCTCCCCATTTATCCCCGGGCTGAAGCCGTATGTGCCGGCCGCTCATTCGCTCGGCGTAAGGGACCGGCTCTTTCGTTACCCAAGCTTCAACCTCAAGCCCGGCAATCGGGCGGTAAATGTAATCCTGCAGTTTGGCAAGCCTTTGCTTTGCCTTTTGGATCATAATGTGGTTCGTTTCATACGGCATGCTGCATCACTCTTTCAATATAATTTACTTGGTATAGGCCTCCGCTTTCTTCTGAGCGTCATCCAGAATAGACTTGATATCCTCCTTGGTCATTAACGCTTTCGTCACGGCTTCACCAAAGATTTGCCATACCTTGGAGTCTGAATTCTTAAACGTTGGCAACCCTTGCACATTGCCGGCCATCGCCAGATAGTGCTGATACATTTCCGGATGCGCCTCTTTATATGCATCGGTCTCAGCCACCGATTTCAGTACAGGAGACCGGACGCCTGTATCGGCGATCAGTTGTTGGATCTCCTCGCTGTACATCGCGCGGATGTACTCAAATGCAGCTTCCTTGTTCTTTGCATCCTTCGGTACGGCATGGAACGCGGCGCCGATGGTGATATTGCCGGCTTTGCCATTCGGGGACAGCGGAATTTGCGACATTCCGTAATCGATTCCGATTTGCGAGCTCTCGATCGCACGCCACGGTCCATCGATCAGATATGCGATTTGTCCTTTTTTAAACGCGTCAAAATACGTTCCTTCAGTAGTGTTCACCATCAATCCAGCCGGATGGTTGGCGTTAAGCTCTTTCAAGAACTGTACCGTTTCTACGTTGGCATCGGAGTTAAAGACAGGTTGGCCTTGATCATCCGCAAATCCTCCGCCATTGATAACAAGCAAGGTACCATACCGCAAATACCCGCCGGCATTCGGCCCGGCATAGACCCCGCCGCCGTAGAACTTCCCTTTGCCTGCTTCCGTTACCTTCTTCACGTTAGCCAACAGCTCATCCCAGGTTGCTGGCGCTTTGTCCGGATCCAGGCCTGCCTCCTGCACCAGCTTCTTGTTCCAGAACAAGCTGCTAACGCCAGGTTGCGAGGCAAAACCGTAAATTTTGCCGTCATACTCCATCGGCTTCCAGGCTGCCGGGGCTACTTTTTCGCGAATTTCTTGGGCCATGTCGTCCGGGAACGGCTCAAGCAATCCCTGTTGGGCAAACCCAGGCATTTGTGTTTCCCCAACGATGATGTCGGGCATGTTTTTCGCCAGGAATCCCGCTGTTTGCTTCTGGATCAGCGGTTCGCCCCAACCCCAGTCCTCGGTTTTGACCGTAATGTTTTTGCTTTTCATTTTCTCGTTGATAATCGATTGATAATAGTACGGGAAGACGCCGGCTTTTTTCAGCGGCTGACCAGGCGTATAGTTGTAATCCTCCTCTGTAATCCGGGGATTCAGCGTCTCGTCGGCGATCGTTTTTTCCTTGCTTTTCTCCAGCAGCTCGCTCAGCACCCCGACGCCAATCGCTACGGCTCCTTCATTTAATACGGTAATGGTAGCGCCTTCAGTTGACGACGAACCTTCATTTCCCGAAGCCCCATTCTGGCTGGTTCCCGGGGTGTTCGCGGCTTGATTGCCACCTGTGTTGCCGCCCCCAGATCCGCAACCTGCTAACAAGGCGATGAGCAACAGCGATAGAAACATGACATGCATCTTTTTCAACAACATGCTTGAACCCCTCCAAAATTCATTTTATTCAGCGTGAGTGTCCATTAAGTCAAGTTTTCAACACTGGTGTTTGATCTGTTTCATCGGTTCGATCCATAACGGACCGCAGTGCACCTTCTACATTGAAATGAGTTCCCGGCCCTCCTAACCTTTGATACCTGTATTCGCCAGGCCCTGCACAATATACTTCTGGAAGAAGGCAAAGATCAGCAGCGCAGGAATCGTGATGCCAAGGCTCAGGGTAATAATCATCGGATAGTTGATCACGGCACCCGGGCTTGCCCCAACGGAGGAAATCCGCGTGATCGCCGCAGGAAGCGTTTGCAAACTGTCGTCCGTTGTATAGAAGAACGGTGTAATAAAATCGTTCCACGTTCCCAGCGCTGTCGTGATCGCGATAAACGCCATAATCGGCAGCTGCAGCGGGAATAGAATCTGGAAGATCAACCGGATCGTCCCGGCCCCATCCACAATAGCGGCTTCGTCGATTTCCAGCGGCACCTTTTCCAGCGACTGCTTCACCAGAAACGTCCCCATAATATTGATGCTAGGCCCACCGATCAAGTAAACCCACCAGGAGTTCAGAATACCGGTTCCGCCGGTAAAGATATCGTTTCCCCCGGCAAACGGGAAGCGGGCAAATTCAAGGTAAGTCGGAATGATCGCCAGCGTCCCGGGAATCATCTGGGTGGCAAGCATGATCAGGAAGATCGTATCCCGCCCTTTAAACCGCAGCCGCGCGAACACGTATCCAGCCAAAAATGAAGTCAAAATTGCCCAAAACGTGTTGTAAGCTGTACGAATCAGCGAGTTCTTCATATAAGTGGCTACTGCAGCATCCGTGGACCCAACGATCAGCGCCTTGAAGTTCTCCAGCGTTGGCGCTTTAGGAAGCGGGAAGATGCCTAACACCGTTGAGGAGAATTCCGTCTTGGTGAAAAAACCGGCAAGCACCATAAAGATCAACGGATACAGCAAAATGAGCCCAACGCCAAGAAGAATGAGATGTCCCAGTAAATGAACGGGCTTAAACTGTTTGCTAACTTTAGCGTTCAGTGGACTGGGCATGCGGGAGCGCCTCCTTTTTCGCGGGTTTGACGGGCTTGATCGGAATGCTTGTCCGACGATCGGATTTCGTTGACCAGTTGTAGTACAGCACAGTCACAACAATAACGATCAAGGCCATGATCAGTGAGGAAGCGCCAGCCATCCCCAAATTGAAGTCCCAGAAGCCGTCCCGGTAAATACGGAACACCAGTACTTCGGTTTGCCCGTAAGGCCCGCCGTTCGTGATGAATAATACCTGCTCGTAAATCTGGATCGCTGCGATCAAGTTCGTAATGACGATATACGTCGCGATGGGTTTTAACCCTGGCAACGTGACATACCGCAGCTTATGCCACCGTCCCGCACCATCGATTTCCGCCGCCTCGTACAAGGACAAATCCACGGATTGCAGACCGGCCAACCAGATTAAGGCTGCACCGCCTACCCCTTTCCAGACTGAATAGACCACAATCCAGAAAATGCCCCATCCGACGGAGTACTGCCATACAATCGGTTCCTTGCCCATCGCTTTCAGCAGGTTGTTGATGACCCCATTGTTCGAATCCAGAAAAATGTTGAATACTTGCGTGGTCGCAACCGTTGCCGTGATGGCGGGGATGTACCAAATGGAACGATAAAACCCTTTGCCGAACAGCGGCAGGTTCATCAGCAGTGCAGCAAAAAAGCCTGCTCCCAGCGTAATGACCGTGACCAGTCCGCCCAGCCAGATCGACCTCCACAATGCATCCGTGTACACCGGGTTTTGAAAGAAGCTGATGAAGTTATCGAACCAGATGAAATTAGGTGTATCTGCCAACCCCACCCATTCGAAGAACCCTAACACGAACCCGAACAAAGTGGGAAAACCCGAAACCACCAACCATGCCAAAAACATCGGCACGAGGATAACGGCGGCGATCAAAGCATCTTTGTGCTTCCCTAACCTGCGCTGCGTTGCTTTTCGCTTCTGTAATCCCGCGGTTTCCATCGTCCAAGCAACCCTCCTTACTGTGAAGTGCACTGATAAAGCTTTTGTTCTAAGTTGTATTATCTATTTGTAATATTAACTATATTTCACTATGTCATTTATGTCAAGAATTAGATATATCATTTATTGCTAATTAAACATAAAAAAAGACACCTAGCTTGCAAGGGCAAGCAGGTGCCCTGTCAATCTACTTACTTTACTCGTTTTGCAAGGGGTCCCGTAGATTGACTTTCAATTAATTTTGGCTCCAGGATGACTTTAGTATACCCCGCATCCTTAAGCTCAGGCTTCTCGAGAATGTCCCGCAAAATCCGGGCTGCGGCTTCTCCCATCTCGATTTCCGATTGCGAAATATGCGAGAAGAATCCCCATTCATGCAGCCCCGGCGAAGGATCATCAAACGTCAGGATCGAGATGTCCTCCGGCACCCGAAGCCCTAATTCTTTACATATTGAGTAGATGTGCAGGCCAAGCCGTCCGTTCAGTGTGATATAAGCGGTAGCAATCTGGTTCTTGATAAACCGGTACAAGGGGTGCTTCTTGTCGATCTCGCTGTAATCCACATTGAAATCGGTGAGGATCAGTGCCGGATTAATCATCGCTCCCTTCTGTTTGAGCGCCTCCATATATCCGTTAATCCGTTCCTCCACTGTAATTGTAGGCAACGGCGAATCGGAGCAAATGGCGATGTCGCGATGCCCCAGGCCCCACAAATAGTCAACGGCAAGCTGTCCGCCGATTAAGCCGTCGCTGCGCGACAAGTTCGTAGCTACTCCCGGCAAATACCGATCGAGGAGCACAAACGGGTAACCTCGCATCTTCAGGGCTAAAATTTCCTCATTGTACGTTTCCGCATCACTTGGGAAAATAATCAGCCCGGCGGCCCCTTTGCGAATCAGATCGTTGATCGCTTCCTTCTCCCGGTCAATGGAATTGTACGTCAAGACGATCTGCAGGCTGTATGGACTGTCTTCAAGGATGTTATTAATTCCTTGAAGCAGCCGAATGGCAAAATAGTCTACCAGCATCGGCATAATTAGCCCGATCGTGGTGCGCCCCGGAATATGGGATGCGGCTTCGATCCCTCCCAGCGAAGGGTCAGCTCCCCCTCCGTTTAACGCTCCGAGATGATGGACCGGCGCCCCCGCATTTCCGTCCAGCACGGGCCATGATCCCCCCTCCGCCAGAGAGCCTTGATGGCGTTGCAGCAGCTCACCGATGCCTTCGCTGACGAAGCTTCCCCGCCCGGGGATCCGGTAGATCCAGCCGTCCTTCGCCAGCTGCATCAAGGCATTGGCTACCGTAATTCGGCTGACGTCGAACTGTTCCATTAACTCTTTTTCCGAGGGGATCTTATCGTTCTCCCGCAGTTTGCCCTGCAGGATCATTTCTTTGAAGTGCTGTTGAATCTGCATATATAACGGTTTACGTTCGTTTTGCATAAGGCTTCTCCTATCTTATTTCTCCCCATATATTCACATTATATCATTTATAGCATTTCGTCAATCTATTTCAAATCATTCACTCGCTTGACATTGACTATTGGATATATTAAACATATTATACACGTTCTATCGTTTTCTTTACACTTTCGTAAAAAAAGGAGGGGATTTGTGATTCAGCGCTTCAAGGAACCTGTCTACGAGCGATAACCCTAATATGAGGATACGAGGTGAACGCATTTGTTTTGCAAAATAACGATGACTTGTCTCATTTTATTCTGCACCATGTCCTTATCCTTTGGTACCACCTCTGCATCGGCACAATCCTCAGTGGAAACCGCGTCCAAGAATACGATCAGCTGGCCTAAATTGCAAGCGCTTCCAAACTTCGGGAAAGTAAAACGGCTGGATGTGGCCGACGTTACAAAGTCTCCACCGGGAACGCTTATCTCGGATGGTTCAGCAGCGACGTTGCGGGTGAATTCAGCTCCGTAGAAGTGACCTACACCTTCAGCGAAGGCGACAATTTCCGATACAATCAACATCGCAGGGCCAAAGAATCGGTTGGGGATTCAATCGATCCTTTGGCCCTGCTTTGGGCTGTCGAGGATGCCGTTCATTTCTTGGATGCACCGTAATCCGTAATCGTAAAGTCGATGTCAAAGGTCACCGGCGTAAGGCTAAAAACGTCGTCCCAATGGCTTTCGACTTCCTTCCAGTATTTAGGGTGCGTGATCCTCAACCGGTTGCCGAACCCAGCCACATCGGTTTTATATTCTGACTGCATTTTATGCATCGTCGTCTCGAGCATTTGGTTTAGCCTTTTTTCGAAGATCTTCTTTGCTTTCTCCAAAAATTCGGTTTTGGAGGGGTCTTCCTCAAGATCCCAGTTTTCGATTAACCGCCCTTCCGATTCAATCTTGACATGAAACGAAAGCCGCCCTTCCTCGATCCGGGGGGTGATTTGCGTCTTCTCGTCTTCAACCTCGTAAGTGATCGTTTCATTTCGCCAATCATAGCTTTTGATCACCCCACCTTCAACATCGCCTTGAATCCAAGCAATGCTCTCCACGTCCGTTTGATCCAATGTGCCGATCCATTTGCCGGTCGACCCTTTGATTATCCCCGCTCCCGTAAATTTCGTTTCCCCACCGTACTTAGACACCTCCTGCAGGAGAAAGCTCTGCTTGGTGCCCAACCTCTCATTCAACTCGGTCAGATTCACCTCATTCATAATTTTGCCGGTCCTAAAACGTTCTTGCAGCATGTCCCTCAGCTTGAAAGCGGGGGGATCTCCGGAATGCGCCATTTCCAGCGTTTTTCTCGCCTTCCCTTTGCTCAATAATACGATGCAGCTAGGGCGTGTATCGTTATCGCGAAGCACGAAATCCATCAGTTTGTCGATGCTCTGCTGACGAACCAGCTCAGTAGATACGACGATCACCTTCAAATGCTGGCCGATGACCGCCCGCTTCAGGCGAAGCGAATACTGCCGCATGATTTCAAACAGAGAATCCCCGGTTTCCGAAATATTCAAAAATTCGTTTTTTCTCCCTTGACCCCCTGATTGTTTATCGCTGCTGAAGTTTCCCATCGGAACGATCTGGATCGTAGCCGTAATCAGATTTCGCTTAGGATAATTTCCTCCTTGTTTCTCCAGCTCCCGTTCAACGGTCGTCGGTTCTCCCGCATCCAAGGCCAATCCGATATACAAGCTTAAATCTTCAATTTCTCTACTGCTCCAACAACCTGTTTGCAACGCAAGCAGGCCAGCGGCAAGAAACAGCGACAAAATACGGCGCTTACGCATTCGGTTTGAGTCCCTTCTTCCGAATTAGGTATATGGTGGATAACGGAACCGTAACTAAAGCGAAAATTATCATGCCGGTGTTTCCGACGGCGCTGCCAAGCGTAAATAAGTCATTCATGTTTTTGGGGACAAGAGCGACGATAAAAACCACCGGCATCAGTGTAAAGAGCGCGGTTGGGAATTTTATGCGCATTATTTTCGATACGCCCAAGACCGTCGTAAAGAAAAAGATAGTGAAATTGCAAAACATCTGCATTAACCAGATGACCAAAAACGGAAATTCAAGTCGTTCAAAAAACAAACCGGTGACTTCAAAGCTTCGCAAAAGATCAAGCGTCGGCCAGGTGCTTCTTAGAACGGCGTCAACCGACATGCTTCCCACGACGATCACGGTGGAGCAAAAATAAAGAACGAACGGAATACTCAAGCCAGCCAATATCGCCTTAACCGCTTTCTCGGGGTGCTCCATATGGCCAACTAAATACAAAACGACTTCACCGCCCGCAAAAATAAGCATTGTCGATTTCAAGCCATTGAACACCGGAGGCAATCCTTCACCGAGAAAAGGCCGCAAGTGATTGATATCAAACATCCTCATGCTGAAAAATAAGCTAAGCAGCAAAATCAGGATACTCACAGGAAAAATAATTTGACACAACCGGGCAATGCTGTTGATTCCTCCAGAAATCAAATAGGCCGCCGTCCAGATGAACGGAATAATGACAGCCCATATGGGGGTACCTTCCAGCAATAAAAAGATATCCACCTCTGCCAGAGCGCGAATCTCAAATCCGGCCAACACCAGAAAATAAACGGTTAACAGGAGGGACATTATACTGCCCATCACTTTCCCGACAATTTTTTGAGAAAACTCGAAAATCGTGCTTCCCGGAAACTGCTGGCTTAATTTGACCATGAGCAGCACCGCGAGCATCACAACGACGCCTCCCAGCAATACAGACAGCCAGGAATCCGGGGTACGCATTTTTTCGGTCACATCCCGGGGCAACGTTAGAATGCCAGCTCCCAGAACACTGTTGGTCATAAAGATGACCGCTTGCGATGAGGTGATTTTGTCGTTGGTGCGAATAAACAAGTGATCCCCTCCTGGCTTTTCGGTTTAAGATCTGCGTTGTTTGCGGACCGTCTTCAACAACTCGGGTCTGCGTTTCATTAATGTCAAGGGCGCACGGACGAACAAGTCCTTCCAGTCGCCGATACGGATCGGCGAAAAGGGCGTGACATATGGCACACCGAAGCTTTCCAGCTTGGTCAGATGGCTGCAAATCAGCAAAAAAAACAATATCGTACCGAATATCCCCAGTGCTGCTGCAAAAAACATGCCTACGAATCGCAACATACGCAATGTGATTCCTGCACTGTACATCGGAATCGAAAAGGAAGCGATGGCGGTTACCGAAACGACGATGACCAGAAACGGACTAACGATCCCCGCCTGAACGGCGGCCTCTCCGATAATCAGACCGCCGACGATGCCCATCGCGGAGCCGATGGGCCTGGGCAGCCGAACCCCAGCTTCCCGCAAAATTTCGATCGAAACTTCCATGATTAATACTTCGATCAACGACGGAAATGGAACCCGTTGGCGTGCCTCGATAATCGTAATGGCTAATTCTGTCGGAATCAGTCCGGGATGAAAAGAAATAAATGAAATATACATCGATGGAATTATGAGAGACATAAATGCCGCAACAAAACGCAGCATCCGTAAAAGTGACCCTGCCATCCATCGTTCGTAATAATCTTCCGGGGACTGCAGCAGCATGCTGAAGGTCACCGGAACAATGAGCGCAAAGGGGGTTCCATCCAGGAGTAAGGCGATTCTCCCCTCCACCAAGGCGCTCATGACCCGGTCCGGACGTTCCGTATTTTGCGCCTGTTGAAAAGGACTTAGGATGTCGTCTTCGATCAGTTGCTCGACATAGCCGGATTCGGCAATGTAATCCAGATCGATCTTGGCGATGCGTTGCTCCACTTCCTGCAGCAACTCCGGATTCACAATGTTTTTCATGTAGACGATCGCAAGATCTCGCTTGATTACGTTGCCGACAACGTATTTCTTGATTTCCATTTGTTCCGTCCGTCCTTGGAGCCGGAGCATCGCTGTATTATCGCTCAGGATTTCGGTAAAGCCCAATCTTGGCCCCCGCAGCAGCGCTTCCGAAGTTGGCTCCGTTATCGCCCTGGATTTCCCGCGGGGGGTGCCCACAAGCAGCGCGCACGCCATTCCTTCAACCATTAAAGCCGTATACCCTGCGAGAATCGATTCTCTGAGTTCCCGTTTGCCAACGACTTCCGTTAGTTCGGTAACCGGCAGTAGGTTTTGTTTGAAGTAGGAAACTAACCCCTCCTCCGGGGGAAACTTCATCCCTTGCTGCGCACTGTTATCCGACTTCAGCATAAGCACTTGCATAATGTGGCTATTAATCAACTGTTCATCTTGCATACCGTCAACAAAGATCAGTACCGCTCGCGCACCAAACCCGGCGAGTTCGTATTCTCGAAAATGAACGTCGTCATTTTGGCCGATCGTCTCTTTAAGATGCATAAGATCGGTTTCATATTCGCCGGACAGCTGCGAATCCGTACTATTATGAGTTTCCAGAAAAACACGGTCTGTCGTTAATCCTTCCCTTGAGCGCCCGTGCTTATCCGTGACAATCGAGCGAAACCAGCGATGCAACGCAAAAATGAGGAGAGGAATGAGCAGAGTAACCCCGGCCAGCATGAAAGTCGGCCAGTCGGGGATATATTCTGTGATTGTCGACCACACGATAGATCACCTTAATCATTTATTTGGATTAATTTCCCCAAAAACGGTTTATATATTCATTTCCTTTCCGCGCTGTGCAACGTGAGTCTGGTTTGCCGGGGAGCCTTACATCAACTATTCCTTCCCTAAGCTTTCCTCGGCTCCAAAGGATAATTTACACACGAACGCTTATTCATATATGATCATATGGGGATATATAGATCACGCCCTATGGTGTATGTCAATGATATTTAATTCGCATCTTCATTATTCGCGAAAGAATCTGAACTTATAACACATGATCGGAGCGATATTTTTATGAGAAAAGTATTTTCTTTATTACGATGTTTACCTTTGTCTCTCCAACGATTACCTCGGCGCATACCAAGCTGACCTCTTCTTCCCCAATGCAGGATGAAGTGGTAAACACTGCAATCGGCCAAATTCGGCTGGAATTCAACACCACCTTACCGCCTGGTACGGCAATATAGGGCTCATTACGTACACGCTTCATTTTCTTGCGGTTGCAATCTGGTCCGGCACATTGCTGGTGGCAGGTTGGTTTAAACCTGTACACTCCTGGCGCCGCTTCCTGTCATGGTTCCACCCCGTAGCAACGCTCGCGATGCTGGTCATTGTACTGTCCGGACTTTACTTGACAAATGCGGTTGCGCCCGAATACCTAAATGCTTTGGCCCTTCCTTATGGACAAGCAATCCCTATGATTCATCAGGGTTATGAAAATGCGGAGCTTCAGCTCCGCCTAAATGCGATGATCTTTATTTATATTGTTATTGCATTGGGATATATCGCCGCCATATTTTACTTGTTCCAAAAAAACAAAAATGCGTATCTCGCCGTTTCGCTCAGCGTTTTGCTCGTTATAGCCTTATATGTTATTGTGATGACAACAGTCGCTTAATTGTAATAATTTCGTTTAACCAATCTTTTTTTGATAAAATGATGCAAACGCCTTACAGAAGGGGATAGTCCATGACACAGTCCATAAATACAGCGAAAGAATGTGATACGAACTGCTCGGGCACACTCGTTGATTTAAAAGCTATCAAGGCGGAGCTTATCGATAACCAGGCAGCGGTTCAATTTGCCGACTGGTTTAAGGCTTTCAGCGATCCGACGCGCGTCAAAATCATCAGCGCCTTGCTAAAAAGGGAGCTTTGCGTGCACGACCTGACAGTGCTCCTCGAAATGGGTCAATCGGCCGTTTCTCATCAACTGCGATATTTGCGCAACCTCAGAATTGTTAAGCGGCGCAAGGTTGGAAAAACGGTCTATTATTCACTTGACGACACGCATATCGAGCAAATTTTTTTGCAGACCCTTCAGCATACCAACCATGGATGATGCGGCCGGTGCCGCAAATGACAAGGACTCCCCCTCGCCATCTTCAATGGCTTGCGGGACAATCCTTGTTTGGGCTGCAGTCGCCTCTTCATAAAGTACAACCATGGCTAAAAAACGCTACTTTCTGCTGCTAGACTGAATAGTAGACACAGATTACACCACCGAGCATAATTTCCTAAACAATAAAAAAGCCCTTAGGATTCCTGATCCCAAGAGCTTAATTTCACAGTTGGTACCGGTGAGAGGACTCGAACCTCCACGGGTCTCCCCACTCGATTTTGAGTCGAGCGCGTCTGCCATTCCGCCACACCGGCACATATAAAGTTTTAATCAAAAGTGCGGAAGACCAGACTTGAACTGGTACGGTAGTCACCTACCGCAGGATTTTAAGTCCTGTGCGTCTGCCGATTCCGCCACTCCCGCGAAGTATCAATGGAGGCGCCACCCAGATTCGAACTGGGGATAAAGCTTTTGCAGAGCTGTGCCTTACCACTTGGCTATGGCGCCATAATATAGAATGGAGCGGACGACGGGAATCGAACCCGCGACCCTCGCCTTGGCAAGGCGATGCTCTACCGCTGAGCCACGTCCGCTTAAACTGGGGATATAGGATTCGAACCTATGCATGACGGAGTCAAAGTCCGTTGCCTTACCGCTTGGCTAATCCCCACTATATTTGATTGAGAAAGAAATGGGGCGATCGATGGGACTTGAACCCACGAATGCCGGAGCCACAATCCGGTGCGTTAACCCCTTCGCCACGACCGCCATAATATAAAGTTATCAAGTGAAAAAATGTGGCAGGGGCAGCAGGAATTGAACCCACACCAAAGGTTTTGGAGACCTTTGTTCTACCTTTAAACTATGCCCCTAGGAAACTGGTGGAGGCTGATGGATTCGAACCACCGAACTCGTAAGAGAACAGATTTACAGTCTGCTGCGTTTGGCCACTTCGCTAAGCCTCCTCGTGGTGCCGGCGAGAGGACTTGAACCCCCAACCTACTGATTACAAGTCAGTTGCTCTACCAATTGAGCTACACCGGCTCTTCAACAACATTGTTGAATGGTGGCTCGGGACGGAATCGAACCGCCGACACGAGGATTTTCAGTCCTCTGCTCTACCAACTGAGCTACCGAGCCTTATATGAAGTTAAATGGCGGAGCCGACGGGATTCGAACCCGCGGTCTCCTGCGTGACAGGCAGGCATGTTAGGCCTCTACACCACGGCTCCACACTAGAATGATTGCATCCTCTTAAAGAGGATAATTGCGGGGGCAGGATTTGAACCTGCGGCCTTCGGGTTATGAGCCCGACGAGCTACCGGGCTGCTCCACCCCGCGTCAGTATTAAAGATGTTATGGTGGAGGCTGAGGGGATCGAACCCCCGACCCTCTGCTTGTAAGGCAGATGCTCTCCCAGCTGAGCTAAGCCTCCATGGGAAAAGACAAGTTATATTGTAACAGATCCCCCATTCAGAAATCAAGTCAGTCAGCAAAATCAACTTGAAATCATGAAGGGAAGAAATGACCCGTAGGGGATTCGAACCCCTGTTACCTCCGTGAAAGGGAGGTGTCTTAACCCCTTGACCAACGGGCCATGTAGAAAGAATAATAATGGCGGAGAGAGAGGGATTCGAACCCTCGAGACGCTTGTGACGCCTACACGATTTCCAATCGTGCTCCTTCGGCCAACTCGGACACCTCTCCAGATATAGGATCCCAGGAAGTTATGAAGTGTATCTCAGAAGTATAACCTACTTCCTGGGACTTTGACTCCCCGAACAGGACTCGAACCTGTGACAACTCGATTAACAGTCGAGTGCTCTACCGACTGAGCTATCAGGGAACATTATGAAGTTTTCAAGGTTGAATCCTTGAAAACTGGATACGAAACTAGATTTGCATTTTATTTTTTGGATAAGCCCTCGACCGATTAGTACCTGTCAGCTCCATGCCTTACGGCACTTCCACCTCAGGCCTATCAACCTTGTCGTCTTCAAGGGGTCTTACATACGGGGAAATCTCATCTTGAGGGGGGCTTCACGCTTAGATGCTTTCAGCGCTTATCCCGTCCGCACTTAGCTACCCAGCTGTGCTCCTGGCGGAACAACTGGTACACCAGCGGTGCGTCCATCCCGGTCCTCTCGTACTAAGGACAGCTCCTCTCAAATTTCCTACGCCCACGACAGATAGGGACCGAACTGTCTCACGACGTTCTGAACCCAGCTCGCGTACCGCTTTAATGGGCGAACAGCCCAACCCTTGGGACCTACTTCAGCCCCAGGATGCGATGAGCCGACATCGAGGTGCCAAACCTCCCCGTCGATGTGGACTCTTGGGGGAGATAAGCCTGTTATCCCCAGGGTAGCTTTTATCCGTTGAGCGATGGCCCTTCCATGCGGTACCACCGGATCACTAAGCCCGACTTTCGTCCCTGCTCGACTTGTCAGTCTCGCAGTCAAGCTCCCTTCTGCCTTTGCACTCTTCGAATGATTTCCAACCATTCTGAGGGAACCTTGGGGCGCCTCCGTTACTCTTTAGGAGGCGACCGCCCCAGTCAAACTGCCCACCTGACACTGTCCCCGTACCGGATCACGGCACCAGGTTAGAACCTAGATACGATCAGGGTGGTATCCCAACGGCGCCTCCACCGAAGCTGGCGCTCCGGCTTCCTAGGCTCCCACCTATCCTGTACAAATCGTATCCAAGTCCAATATCAAGCTGCAGTAAAGCTCCATGGGGTCTTTCCGTCTTGTCGCGGGTAACCTGCATCTTCACAGGTATTAAAATTTCACCGGATCTCTCGTTGAGACAGCGCCCAAGTCGTTACGCCATTCGTGCGGGTCAGAATTTACCTGACAAGGAATTTCGCTACCTTAGGACCGTTATAGTTACGGCCGCCGTTTACTGGGGCTTCGGTTCACAGCTTCGGGCTAAACCCTAACCGCTCCCCTTAACCTTCCAGCACCGGGCAGGCGTCAGCCCGTATACTTCGCCTTGCGGCTTCGCACAGACCTGTGTTTTTGCTAAACAGTCGCTTGGGCCTTTTCACTGCGGCCCCCTCGGGCTATTCACCCTACCGAGGCACCCCTTCTCCCGAAGTTACGGGGTCATTTTGCCGAGTTCCTTAACGAGAGTTCTTCCGCGCGCCTTAGAATTCTCTTCTCGCCTACCTGTGTCGGTTTGCGGTACGGGCACCTTCTCCTGGCTAGAGGCTTTTCTTGGCAGTGTGAGATCATGACCTTCGGTACTGTCAATTTTCCCTCCCCATCACAGCCTAGCCTTATCGGTGTGCGGATTTGCCTACACACCAGCCTCACTGCTTGGACGAGCATCCATCAGCTCGCGTCACTACCCTACTGCGTCACCCCATCGCTCATAGCGGATTACGGTGGTACAGGAATTTCTACCTGTTGTCCTTCGACTACGCCTTTCGGCCTCGCCTTAGGTCCCGACTTACCCTGAGCGGACGAACCTTCCTCAGGAACCCTTAGGCTTTCGGCGGATCAGATTCTCACTGATCTTTTCGTTACTCATACCGGCATTCTCACTTGTATGAAGTCCAGCTGTCCTTCCGGTCAACCTTCAACCCGCATACAACGCTCCCCTACCCCTGAATCGACTTCACTCCAGCTTCGAAGTCTGGTGTTTCGCCCCGAGAACCATTTGGCCGAAACCTTTGAATTTCTTCATCGGTAGCTTTCGGCAAAAATGTCTCCGGTCTCACACCGCCTCAAAGAAGCAGTGAAGTCGATTCAAGCCATAGCTTCGGTGGTGTGTTTAGCCCCGTTACATTTTCGGCGCAGAGTCACTCGACCAGTGAGCTATTACGCACTCTTTAAATGGTGGCTGCTTCTAAGCCAACATCCTGGTTGTCTGTGCAACTCCACATCCTTTCCCACTTAACACACACTTGGGGACCTTAGCTGATGGTCTGGGCTGTTTCCCTTTTGACAATGGATCTTAGCACTCACTGTCTGACTCCCGGTTATTCAGTCTATGGCATTCGGAGTTTGACTGAGCTTGGTAACCCTTGGCGGGCCCCGCACCCAATCAGTGCTCTACCTCCACGACTGTCCCACCGAGGCTAGCCCTAAAGCTATTTCGGGGAGAACCAGCTATCTCCGAGTTCGATTGGAATTTCTCCGCTACCCCCACCTCATCCCCGCACTTTTCAACGTACGTGGGTTCGGGCCTCCAGTGCGTGTTACCGCACCTTCACCCTGGACAGGGGTAGATCACACGGTTTCGGGTCTACGCCTACAAACTCATTCGCCCTATTCAGACTCGCTTTCGCTGCGGCTCCGGCTTTTCACCTTAACCTCGCTTGCAAACGTAACTCGCCGGTTCATTCTACAAAAGGCACGCCATCACCCATATAGAGGGCTCTGACTTCTTGTAAGCACACGGTTTCAGGTTCTCTTTCACTCCCCTTCCGGGGTGCTTTTCACCTTTCCCTCACGGTACTGCTTCACTATCGGTCGCTAGGGAGTATTTAGCCTTACCAGATGGTCCTGGCAGATTCATACGGGGTTTCACGTGCCCCGCACTACTCGGGATCCGTCTCGGAGGGAACACATTTTCGATTACAGGGCTTTTACCTTCTTTGGCCGGCCTTTCCAGACCTGTTCGTCTAATATGTTCCTTTGTAACTCCATGTGAGACGTCCCACAACCCCAAGGAGCAAGCTCCTTGGTTTAGGCTAATCCGCGTTCGCTCGCCGCTACTGACGGAATCACTTTTGTTTTCTCTTCCTCAGGGTACTTAGATGTTTCAGTTCCCCTGGTATGCCTCTTCACTGCCTATGGATTCAGCAGTGAGTGACTGGATATTACTCCAGCCGGGTTTCCCCATTCGGACATCCCCGGATCGATGCTTGCTTACAGCTCCCCGAGGCAGTATCGTTGTTCGCCACGTCCTTCGTCGGCTCCTAGCGCCTAGGCATCCTCCGTGTGCTCTTAGTAGCTTAACCATTATGCTCAGTATTGTGTTGTCCGTCGCTTGCTGACTTGCTCTCGCAAGCAGCCGCGCACTCCCAAAGGATCGGCCATCACAAAACTTCGCACCAGCAATCACTACAATCTTCACTTGTTGACACAAGTTCAGCTATGATGAATTTCAATTTGGCTTTGCAGCAAATTTAAATTCATCAGAAAAGGATTGTTCTAAAACGCAAATTTCGTTTCGTATATCCAGTTTTCAAGGATCAAGATAAAACATATGGTGGAGCCAAGGAGGATCGAACTCCTGACCTCCTGCTTGCAAGGCAGGCGCTCTCCCAGCTGAGCTATGGCCCCAAATTTTACCCAAAAGTGAAGTGATGCTCCGAAGCCAATTCCGAATACTTTTCAGGGACCCCGGTAAAAAACATCTTCATGTTATGGGATATATGGTGGGCCCTAGTGGACTCGAACCACCGACCTCACCCTTATCAGGGGTGCGCTCTAACCAGCTGAGCTAAGGGCCCATAACAGATATTCACTTGTGCACCCGAAAGTGGGTTGCGCTTGGCAGCGTCCTACTCTCCCAGGACCCTTCGGTCCAAGTACCATCGGCGCTGGAGGGCTTAACGGTCGTGTTCGGGATGGGAACGAGTGGAACCCCTCCGCCATCGCCACCAAACGCTTGAGAGCTTGAACTCTCAAAACTGACCAACGAGTGAGTTAAAAGCTTTGCGAAGCAAAGCTGCTTCGAAAGCATATGCTCGCTAACCTGAGTTAGCTGTATTTGTACCGTTCCCTACAGGAACGAGGTACTCCATAGAAAGGAGGTGATCCAGCCGCACCTTCCGATACGGCTACCTTGTTACGACTTCACCCCAATCATCTACCCCACCTTCGGCGGCTGGCTCCTTGCGGTTACCTCACCGACTTCGGGTGTTGTAAACTCTCGTGGTGTGACGGGCGGTGTGTACAAGACCCGGGAACGTATTCACCGCGGCATGCTGATCCGCGATTACTAGCAATTCCGACTTCATGCAGGCGAGTTGCAGCCTGCAATCCGAACTGAGACCGGCTTTCAAGGATTCGCTCCAGATCGCTCCTTCGCTTCCCGTTGTACCGGCCATTGTAGTACGTGTGTAGCCCAGGTCATAAGGGGCATGATGATTTGACGTCATCCCCACCTTCCTCCGGTTTGTCACCGGCAGTCACTCTAGAGTGCCCAGCCTGACCTGCTGGCAACTAAAGTCAAGGGTTGCGCTCGTTGCGGGACTTAACCCAACATCTCACGACACGAGCTGACGACAACCATGCACCACCTGTCTCCCCTGTCCCGAAGGAAAGGATCATCTCTGATCCGGTCAGGGGGATGTCAAGACCTGGTAAGGTTCTTCGCGTTGCTTCGAATTAAACCACATACTCCACTGCTTGTGCGGGTCCCCGTCAATTCCTTTGAGTTTCAGCCTTGCGGCCGTACTCCCCAGGCGGAATGCTTAATGTGTTAACTTCGGCACCAAGGGTATCGAAACCCCTAACACCTAGCATTCATCGTTTACGGCGTGGACTACCAGGGTATCTAATCCTGTTTGCTCCCCACGCTTTCGCGCCTCAGCGTCAGTTACAGCCCAGAGAGTCGCCTTCGCCACTGGTGTTCCTCCACATCTCTACGCATTTCACCGCTACACGTGGAATTCCACTCTCCTCTTCTGCACTCAAGCCGTCCAGTTTCCAGTGCGACCCGGGGTTGAGCCCCAGGATTAAACACCAGACTTAAACAGCCGCCTGCGCGCGCTTTACGCCCAATAATTCCGGACAACGCTCGCCCCCTACGTATTACCGCGGCTGCTGGCACGTAGTTAGCCGGGGCTTTCTTCTCAGGTACCGTCACTCTTAGAGCAGTTACTCTCTAAGACGTTCTTCCCTGGCAACAGAGCTTTACGATCCGAAAACCTTCATCACTCACGCGGCGTTGCTCCGTCAGACTTTCGTCCATTGCGGAAGATTCCCTACTGCTGCCTCCCGTAGGAGTCTGGGCCGTGTCTCAGTCCCAGTGTGGCCGTTCACCCTCTCAGGTCGGCTACGCATCGTCGCCTAGGTAGGCCGTTACCCTACCTACTAGCTAATGCGCCGCAGGCCCATCCGTAAGTGACAGATTGCTCCGCCTTTCCCAAGCCCCTCATGCGAGAAACTTGCGTATCCGGTATTAGCTACCGTTTCCGGTAGTTATCCCAGTCTTACGGGCAGGTTGCCTACGTGTTACTCACCCGTCCGCCGCTAAGTTCATCCGAAGCAAGCTCCCGATGAACTCCGCTCGACTTGCATGTATTAGGCACGCCGCCAGCGTTCGTCCTGAGCCAGGATCAAACTCTCCAATAAAATAAAGTGTTTGACTTGCTCATTTAGATAAACTGACGAGAATTAAATCTCGGTTTAATACTCACTCGTTGTTCAGTTTTCAAAGATCAAACTTTCATTTCGTCGCCATGCTTTATTTCAGCGGCGACCTTTATAATATATCATGTTCGCCTCGTTCAAGTCAAGAAGTTTTTTTAAAAAAATCTTTCGGCCAGCGCCGATATCAGCTTCAAAACTTCATTGCCTTTTTTAGGGGCGAGATATAATTTATCATATCACCGCTGGGTGCGTCAATACGTTTGTCCAAGGTATATTTTGGAAGTCTCCAGAGCGCCGCAATTAGACCCTGTATCGCAATTCCCGGCGCTCGCCTACGCCTTCCTTATGGGCTTTGGTGATCTCCTGTGCCAAGGAGCGGGCCACCAACTTGCGCAGTAATAACGGAAGCTCGTCTCTCACATGCTCGAGCTCAGGGGCCTGAACCAATTCCTGAATGCTCCACGCTTCCTTGCGGCTGCCCAGAATCCTTAAGAGCAGTTCACAGCAATCCGCCATCTTGCTGGCGAGTGTAAATTCACATGCCAATAGTACGAGCTGGATGCGCTGCTCCAATGTTTCTGAATTTTCCGTCAACTCATCAAACAGTTTATAGACGACCGAATTCAAAGGGCGGACCTGTTCCCACACACTGCTTTCCGGCAAAATCCCTTGCTCGATCAATTCAAGGCGGGCATAATGCTTTAACGCCTGCAGCACGCAATAATAAGCATCCAGCAGATCCTGCTCCGCTGTATACCGTTTGGCTTCCCCATAGACTTTGAGGAACTTGGCAAATTCCTTCAGCTTCCTCCGTTCCTTCATGGATTCACCAAATTCGTTAATATAGGAGCGGAAATTTGTCAACTTCCCCTCGATGTCCCAAATGATCTCGCCGTGCAAAAAGTATTTCACCGAATCCCGCTGATCACCGGTCAATATTCCCCGTTCGATTTCGCGGGTGCCCACATGCAGTAGCTGATAAGACGAGTCTCCGCTCATGCCGTGCTCGATACGCTGTTCCTTCTCCTCCAAGCCATGGTGCACAACCATAATGAGATATTCGAAATCATGCAACAGCGAGTCGTGGAAGCCGGCTTGGTCCAGGTGATACCCAACCGCTCCAATGGCTCCATGCCCGGCTTTCTCCTCGTCTAAGATCGAAAAAATGGTTGTTTCCACGGATACCCTCCCAGCTTGGCGTATTCCTGCCAATTCGTTATAATATAGTTCTACGCCTAATCTAAGTTTCCTTCTTTGATTTTGGAGCACTTGGAAAAGTGGGGAGATGCTCCCCTTGAAGAGTTATAGAATCGAGGTGGCCCAATGTTCTTTAAATCAAGCAAAATCAATGAATTTCGTTTATGGGGCTTGTTGCTGACCATGCTTGGGATGGGCTTGATGGTACTGGGAACCGCCGGGATCGTATTCTGGGGACCCGCGGGCAGAGCGATCGCTGCCATCGGACTAGCCATCGGCTTGATCTCAATGCTCGCGAGCTTGGCCATCTATTTTTGGGCGGGCATGTTGTCCACATCTGCGGTGCAGCTGGAATGCCCGGAATGCCACAAGCTGACCAAAATGCTGGGCAAAACGGATCGCTGCATGTTCTGCAAAACCATCCTCACTCTCGACCCGTCGCAGGCGACAATCACGGCCGAGGAATTGGAGCAACAGCAATCAACCGGCGCTTCAACCTCAAGTTAATTGTCATTCTGTCCTCCTCGGATAAGAAAAACGTCTATCGACGTACATTCAAAGTAGACAGACCGCGTTTAGCGGAAGTTTTTCTTGCGATATCAGGATGCCAATGCCCCGAAGTTTATACTTTCTGATATCTTAAAATGAAACCAAGCGGACCGCTGCATATAAAGCAGCGGTCCGCTTGGTTTTTGTAGCCTATTTTTCAATTTCCCGAAGGGTCTCCCAGGCTTCATCGGAAGCAAATGCACGCGTCCAGGTGGCGATGCCGGCCAGTTTCATCGATTTGGCCACTTCCACACGGCGCTTTAACGATTCCGCGTCCTCCAGCCAAATGCGTTGCAATCCTTCTTTGTCTTTATATTCCACGTAATTCTGTTCCGTTTCTTCAGAGAAGCGCGGCTTTAATTTCTTCTCGGCGATGATTTGCTGAGCCTTGTCCATTCCAATTGCTTTGGACTTGATCTCCGTTATGCCGTCCTTCACCGTCTCCGTCCACACCCGGGTATACAACGGGATACCCAAGATCAGCTTACTCGGCGGCACATCATCCTCTTCCAAAATCCGCGTCACCGACGAGCGTACCCAAGGCAATGAGGCGACGGAACCGGCCACCGGACTGGCCGCCCAATGCTCATCGTAAGCCATCAATACGAGGTAATCGACCGCTTGGGCCAAGGCCCGACGATCCAAAAAGGCCGACCACATCTCACTGTTTGATTTGGGGGTCACGTCGATCGAAACGATCAAGCCCTGCTCCTCGGCCAATGGGCGCAGCTCGCGCATGAATTGGGTGAGATTCTCCCCGTCTTTGGTGTAGACATTTTCGTAATCGATGTTAATGCCGTCTAAATCGTACAACTTCGCGTAATGAAGCATTTGCAGGATGGTCGTCAGCCGGTTCTCGAAGCTGGACAACGCCTTGGAGGTTAAATCCGGATCAAAGCTGTTGTTGAACAAGCCCCAAACCTGCATTCCCTGACCATGAGCCCATTTGACATAGGCACTGTCCGCTTTGCTCTGCACGTTGCCTTTCCCGTCCACCAGGGAAAACCAGGTGGGGCTTACAACGTTAACACCCGGCAGCTTGCCGATGGATGAAGGCTTTGGCGCCACCTGGTATACTGCCTCCCAGGTCATATTCACCGTTTTGGACTGCCATTTCTGCTTGGCGGCGGATAACTCCAACTTGAGTTCAGGGATGGAACGTTCCTCACCTAGCACCACGTCCTTTTTCTGAACATAGCCGGTATACCCGTTATTAAGCTGTACATAATACCATTGATCATCGGGAGTCTCCAGGATCCGCAGCGCAGTCTCCTCCGGCATATCGGCCAGAATCGGCTGATGAATGCTAGGGCCCGTTCGCAGGGGAACGGTGCTGTCCTTTTTACTGGAACCGGAGTCTACCGCAGCCGGCAGAATCTTCTCTCCCGCCCGATACAGCAGCACAGCGCCGGAGTCCGTATCTTCCTGCACCTCAGCTCCGTACAATTCCTGGAGCAGATGTGCCGGGAGATAGAGAACGCCGTCTTTCTCCTCAGGGGCAAATCGCAGCTCCGTCGGCTTATTATTGATTTTGGCGATCTTCTCGTCGGCCTTGAGCAAAACCAATTTCTGCGGCGTCGTTAAGATCACCGACTTGGTGTCTTCCTCATACCGAATCGTCGGGTCGATGATCTGTTGGATCACCGGAAGCGGGAGCTTCAAGCTATCCCCCGATCCGATCCCGGTGCCATTTAGCAATTGCCCATCTGCAAAAATAGGCTTATCCACCCGGCCGAGCCATTCGGGATCAACGTGCTCGCGGTTTGGCAGCCATTCCGATTGAGCCCAATAAAGTCCTGCTATAATAAGAATCAGGCCGAAAAACCATTTGGTTCTTCTCCTGCCGCGCTTTTTCCTTTGAACCATGTCTCTTCTGCTCTTCAATGAAAACCCTCCGTATCGATATCTCCGCCTATTAAATAATAAACTTATGAGGTGCGCCGAAAGTTACCTAAAAAAACAAAAACGTGAAGAATCCGCGAAGGTATTCCACACGTTTGATCTACTTCTCACAGGATAATACTGCCTTAGTGCTTCATACGGCACTCCTTACATACCCCATGCAGTTCCAGCCGATGGCCGTGAATCTCAAAACCGGTGGCTTCTTCCGCTTGGCGCTCGACTTCTTCCAAAGTGGGGTACATGAAATCCTCAATTTTTCCGCATTTCTCGCATATCACATGATAATGATTGGACACGTCCGCATCAAAACGGCTCGAATTGTCCCCATATGTTAACTCCCGAACCATGCCGGCTTCAATCAACATTTTCAGATTATTGTATACCGTAGCTACGCTCATGTTCGGGAAGCGGGGCTCCAAGGACCGGTAAATCTCGTCCGCGGTCGGATGGCTCATCGATTCCATCAGATACGTAAGTATGGCGTGACGCTGCGGCGTAATGCGGACTCCATTGTTCTTCAGTTGGTCCAGGGCATGCTGTACGCGCGTTGTCATCTCGTCCACCGCCTTCTAAATGCTCATTCCTTATAGTTCATTATGCAAAAAAGCCCGTAAGATTATTGTACGGTTAGGTCAAAACTTTTGTCAACGCAGGATCAACGCCTGCAACTAGGCGTATCGCTGGGATTCAGCTTTTATTCACATATAGATCACTGTTGCCATCGATCTTGAGCTTGAACTCGCCGGTTCCAAGCGTACCATGAATTTCCTTGTGATCCACCACAAAGGGCAGCTCGGTAAAAATATCTCCGTATCCGCTCGAACCCGTAAGCTCGTAGTTCCCTTCCTCCGGAAGCTCGACCCGCAGCTCGCCAACCGCGCTGTATACGTCCCAATCGCCGCCAACCAGCCGGGAGGTAATCTCGATTTTGCCGTTAAGCGATTCGGCCTTCAGGTCTAGCGGAACGCCGTCTACCCGGATATTGCCGTTCTTCGTATGCACTTGAATTCCATCCTGTGCCTCGGTTAACGTAATATCGCCTACCAGAGTGGACAAGGAAGCCTTGCCCGTAATCCCCCGGCCTTTGATATTCCCGCCTTGCGTATCAATCTGGGCATCGCCAAAGATCCGATACAGCTCGACGTCCCCGTTTAACGTTTTGGCCGAAACATCTCCTATCACATCCCATAACCGTAAGTTCCCATTCCCCGTTTGCAGCTTCACCTGCTTCATGGCCTGAACACCGGTTAATGTGATTTTCCCGTTCGAGGTGGAAATGTCCAAATCTAAAAACCGGTTTTGCGGGACAATCAGGGTCACGTTCACCTTCGGGTGACGGCGGCCAGTCTCCCCGTATGCCTTATCCTTAACGGATAAATTCAGCGTCTTCCCTATATCGGCCTCGATGGACGTGACTGCCGCAATTCTACGGGCTGGTTCATTCTCCAGTTGATCGATCCAAACCGTATAGCGGACAATAATATGGTCGATCTCCGCCTTACGCACCTCGATATCCCCATTCATTCCATCAAAAACGATCCGTTCGGTATCCAGGTCGATGGGGAGATCCAATTGGGGTTTCTCCACGCGGTAGCCTTCCTGTGCGCTATACTCTGCCCCCGCGGCCGTCAAATCCAGACTGACCCGGTTCCATAAATGCAGGTATTGGTCCTGCTGCGTTATCGCGAACACCGAGAAGGCCATAAACATGGACAGGAGCAACCCCTTCACGTCGACACGCGGCCGGAATCTGGCTTGCATGGCTCTCATTCGTTTCCAGACCAATATTATAATATGCTCAATTCCCCACAAAACGAACACCAACGGCCACCATCGGATCAACAGCCGCAACGCGTCCCCATCCTTCATCGCATCATGCAGCAAAAATCCCGCTGTCGTCAGCAGAACCACAGCTGTAGTAAAACGTCCCGAGCGCAGGAAGAGACGTTTCGATTCGCGCAGGATCAGCAGCAACGCAGCCATCGCCAGCGCCGCAGAGACCAGATAAGCTCCGGCGTATTGCACCAGCAGCTGAAGCCAATACGGCTTCAGCTGAAGCACAATCAAAACGGCGCCGCCCCCGATCAGCAGCACTCCCGCTCCGAGGCCCTGCTTGAAGCTTCGGCCGGACGGGGTATCCGCGAAAGGGGGTTGGCTCGTTTCGAGTTCTTTTTTCAGACGGGCATTGTGGGCATCCGTGGATTGAAGGACATCATAAATGCTAAAGAAATAAGCCGCGGGAATTAACAAGCCAAGCCATATGAGCAGCGGCACATTAATCGCCATGCGGACAGAAGAGAAATAAATCAATGCCGAAGCATCGATCAAGACAAAATACATGAAGCAAAGGCCGCGTAAATAACTGCGCAAATACAAATGCCCCAACCCTGGAAACAGGGCGGACAGCAGACCGGCAATCAGCTTGCGCTTGCGTCGCCGGGGCTGGTATCCTTTCGAGCGCCCTTGCATCGGCGGCTGTCCGATCGGCAGCATATCCGGCGTCATTTCCCCCACCTCTTTCTATCTCTGTTGGGCTTCATCCAACGCGAATCTCTCTTTTCCTTAATCATAACCGATACGAACTTATTCTGTAACGTGGAAGGAACTGGTCCCTCCATAACCTGCGGTATCCGTGCTTGATTAATCAAAAAGCACGCCCTCAAACCTTAGCCATCCGGTTTGAAAGCGTGCTTGAATCTCTTTACTGATTCAGTCGGTATATCATCAATTCTACGCCAGATGCAGATTGGACGGACCGCACCGGACGAAAGCCAAACTTGCGGTACAGCGCAACGGCAGGGGCGTTCTGCGGACTGGCCGTTACGGTAAACTCCTGCTTGTCCAGATGGTTGGTCAGGACATACTGCAACAGCTTGGCTCCAATTCCTTGACGCAAATGGTTTGGGTGAACCATTAATCGGGTGATCTCCATACTTCCGGGCATTTCATCGCGGACCGCGATTGCCCCTAGCAGCTCCCCGTCCTCCGACAGCTCACCGATAAACACATCCCTGCTCGTGCGGATGGAGTCAAACGTATCCGGCAGCGGCGGCATCTCCGTCAGACCAATAGCCTGAGCCTCCAGCCGGTAAGCCGAATGCTGCAAGCTCCAGAGCTGTTCCACAATATCGGTGTCACTTAGCGTGAGTCGCTTGATCACCAGCTGCCCCTAGCCCTTCAGTACTTCCACCAGAAGCTTGTTGACCAGCCCCGGGTTTGCTTTCCCTTTACTTTGCTTCATGACTTGGCCGACAAGGAAGCCAATGGCCTTCTCCTTGCCTGCTTTGTAGTCCTCCACGGAGGCCGGGTTGTTCGCAACGACCTCTTGAACGATCGCCATGATCGCTCCTTCGTCGCTGATTTGCACAAGCCCTTGCTCCTCAACGATCTGCTGCGGCAGCTTGCCGCTTTGCAGCATTTCCTTAAATACCGTTTTGGCGATCTTGGAGCTGATGGTGCCTTTCTCCAGCAGGCCGATCATCTCGCCGAGACCTTGTCCGGTCAGCTTCACGTCGGACAATTCCAGCGAGTTGCTGTTCAGGTAGCCGAGCAGATCGCCCATGATCCAGTTCGACACCGCTTTGGCGTCCTTCGTATACTCAAGGCTGCTTTCGAATAAGTCGGCCAGCGCTTTGGAGGACGTAATGACGCCGGCATCGTACTCCGGCAAGCCGTATTCCGAAGTGTAACGAGCCTTCCGGGCATCCGGCAATTCCGGAATCGACGCGCGGATCCGGTCCTTCCACTCCTGATCAATGTGAAGAGTAACCAGGTCAGGATCCGGGAAATAGCGATAGTCGTGGGCTTCTTCCTTGCCGCGCATCGAGAACGTTTTGCCTTGGGCCTCGTCCCAGCGGCGTGTCTCCTGCACAACCTCTCCGCCTTCGTCCAGAATCTCAGCCTGGCGAAGCTGTTCATACTCCAAACCGCGAACCACGCCGCGGAACGAGTTCATGTTCTTGAGCTCGGCGCGTGTGCCAAACTCCTTCTGACCCCACGGCCGCAAGCTGATGTTGGCGTCGCAGCGCATCGAGCCTTCCTCCATTTTCACGTCGGAAACCTCGCAGTACAGCATGATCGCCCGCAGCTTCTCCAGATACGCCCGCGCTTCCTCCGGCGAGGAAATGTCCGGCTCGGACACGATTTCCACGAGCGGCGTGCCCACGCGGTTGAAGTCCACCAGCGAAGCGTACCCGCCGTCCACGTGCGTCAGCTTGCCGGCGTCCTCCTCCAGATGCAGACGGGTAATGCCAATCCGTTTCGTCTTCCCGTCCACTTCGATATCGATGTATCCGTTCTTGCCAATTGGTTGATCGTATTGGGAAATCTGATACGCTTTAGGCGAATCAGGGTAGAAATAGTTTTTCCGGTCAAACTTGCAGACATCGCCGATTTCGCAATTCAGCGCCATCGCGGCTTTCATCGCGTAGTCGACGGCCTGGCGGTTCAGCACCGGCAATACGCCGGGATGCCCCAGGCACACCGGGCAGGTATGCGTATTAGGCGGGGCGCCGAACTCCGTGGAGCAGCCGCAGAAAATTTTCGATTTCGTATGCAGCTCCACGTGCACCTCCAACCCAATCACCGTTTCATATTTGGATGTTGACATGGCCTATCCTCCTGCAAAACTTTGTTATGGAACCTACAAGGCGGGACGTTGTTGGTGATGATCCGTATTCGCTTCAAAGGCGTGAGCCACGCGCAATACCGTACTTTCGTCGAACGGCTTGCCGATAATTTGCAGTCCAACCGGCAGACCTTCGGCAAATCCACACGGCACGCTGATGGCGGGAACCCCGGCCAAGCTCACCGGAATCGTCAAAATATCGTTTAAATACATCGTGAGCGGATCGTCAACCTGCGAGCCCAGCGGGAACGCAGTAGTTGGAGCCGTTGGTCCAAGGATCACGTCATATTTGTCAAAGGTCTGATCGAAATCTTGTTTGATCAGCGTTCTGACCTTTTGAGCCTTCAAATAGTAGGCGTCATAATACCCCGAGCTCAGCGCATAAGTCCCCAGCATAATCCGGCGCTTCACTTCCGGTCCGAAGCCTTGGCTGCGCGAATCGTAGTACAAGTCCAGCAGGTTACCGGCATTGTCGGCACGGACGCCGTAACGAACGCCGTCGAAACGCGACAGGTTAGACGAGGCCTCCGAGGACGCCAGCAAATAGTAAGCGGCCACCGCGTATTCCGTATGCGGCAGCGATACTTCTTCCCATACAGCGCCAAGGCCTTCAAGCACGCGCAACGCATCCATAATCGCAGTCTTAACCTGCGGGTCAACGCCATCCAAATATTCCTTTGGCACGGCGATGCGCAGCCCGGTAATGTCACCGGTGAGGGCGCTCAAATAATCCGGTACCTCCACATCCGCCGAGGTGGAATCCTTCGGATCGTGACCGGCGATCGCCTGCAGAACGTAGGCGGCGTCTTCGACGTTTTTGGTAATCGGCCCGATCTGGTCGAGCGAAGAGGCAAACGCCACGAGGCCGTAGCGCGATACCCGGCCGTAGGTCGGCTTCAGTCCAACGACACCGCAATACGATGCGGGTTGGCGAATGGAACCGCCGGTATCGGAACCCAGCGTAAAGAAAGCCTCACCTGCAGCGACCGCTGCAGCCGAACCCCCACTGGAACCGCCCGGTACACGGCTTAAATCCCACGGGTTGCGCACGGGATGGAAGCTGGAATTCTCGTTGGAGCCGCCCATCGCGAACTCGTCCATATTCAGCTTGCCGATCGTGACCGCTTCCGCTTCCTTCAGCTTCGTGACCACGGTAGCGTCGTAAATCGGATCGTAATTTTTCAAAAATTGGCTGCCGCACGTCGTCAGCAACCCCTCGGTCACCATGTTATCCTTGATGCCCACAGGGAGTCCAAACAGCAAACCGCAGGCTTCCCCCTGTGCCAACTTGGCATCCAGACGGGCTGCCTCCGCACGGGCTCCCTCCTCGTTCAACGTCAAGTAGGCGCCGATCTTCCCGTCGTATTCGCGGATTCTGGCGAAGGCTTCGCTAACCAATTCGGCAACAGACAACTCCTTGTTGTGAAGCCGATTATGTATCTCCTGTAAACGCAAATCAAAAAGCGCCAATCTAAGCTTCCTCCTTTTATTTACTCAAGTTCGTTCTAGTCGATTGGTTCATTTAGGCGGATAACCTATTCCAGTACGGCCGGAACCTTAAACTGACCGTCTTCCTCCTCCGGTGCGTTGCGGAATACCTTCTCCGGCGGCAGGCTTTCCTTCACTTCGTCCTCCCGCATGACGTTGCTGAGATGCAGCACATGCGTGGTCGGCGCGATATCGTCTGTATTCAGTTCGTTTAACTTCTCCGCGTATTGTAAAATCGCATTTAATTGTTCCGTAAACATGTCCCGCTCTTCGTCGGTCAAGTGCAAACGGGCCAGTCTCGCCACGTGTTCAACGTCCTTCGTCTGGATACTCATGCTTAGATGCCTCCCTTTAGTCATGCGTTCCCGCACTATTCGTACATTCTACCATGCTTGTACAATTGAATAAAATTATATTGTAGATTCCGGTTCAATTCAATCCGTTAAAGCGGAAAGGAGCTATAAGGAGGCGGATCCCTCCCCGGCAAAAAGAAAAAGAGCCGGCCTGTAGCCGACTCCCTTCTTATATCCATGCCCGCAGGTTCACTTGTTTAATGAACTCTGCTTGGGACATTACTTCCTTTGTTGGTTCCTGCTGCCCGTCTGCATCGCTGTCTTCGCCGTTCATGATTTGCCGAAACAGCTTCTCATTATGCGTAGCCAGCGCGTAATCGATCAAAGCTTCCTGTGTCGCGCGTTCCGCTGCTTGCTCGATCAGCCGACTTTCGGATTCTATATCGCTCTTAGGAACGAAATAATTCCGCCCCGTCTTCGGAGACCGGATGACGTAGTCAAAAGCATTGTCCGGATTGCGGTCGTAAGCAATAACGTAGCCATATTCCCCAACAGGAAGATTCTGCTCAAAAGCATCACCGACGATAACAATTTTCTCTCCCAAATGAAGCATCGTCTACCTCCCTGATTTATTTGGATGCTAATCATCAACTTGTATTGCTTTATATAATCCTACTAAAAGAGACGGAGATTGGTCAAGTTCTACCCCGGAATCCCGGATATGAATAGCTTATGCAGATTCGCTTCATGAAGTACATCTCGTTCCCGCCGACATTGGTTCAAGCCCAAAAAAGCATAAAAAAGAACGCAAACCGGGATCATTTCCGCAGCTTGCGTGCTTCGCAAAAGTTACAATGTTTTAATAAGTATATCCTATCAAAGGGTTGCACTTTTGTCCACTATTTTTGTACTATTTCGTCGATTTTTTTTGCACAAACGCCATGATTAGGGTTTCATCGACTCTCTAAGAGACGTACGGATTGTTCTGCCGTTCGTAGCCGATGGTCGTTTGGGGACCATGCCCGGGATAAACTCTAACCTCATCCTTCAGCTGGAACAGCTTCCCGCGAATCGAGTTAAACAGGTCCGCTTCACGGCCTCCCGGTAAATCCGTGCGCCCTACGCCAAGACGGAACAGCACATCCCCTGAAAAAAGATCATCCCCGCACAGGAAGCTCACGCTGCCTGGGGAATGCCCCGGCGTATGAAATACGGTGAACTCATGCCCGATCAGGTGAAGCTTCTGCCCTTCAGCCAGATCGAATTCCGCCGGATCTGTGGAGATGGGCGGTCCGACCTCCGGCCACATCAGGGAACCGTTCAGCTTTGGCGTCGTCAGCCAATCGCTTTCCAGCGGGTGCACATAGACCGGACAATTCTTAGCCTTCCGAATCTGGTCCAAACCGCCGATATGGTCAAAATGAGCATGAGTGAGCAAAATCGCCTCAATCTCCAACCCTTCGATTCTGCGCAACAGCGGCCCCGGGTTCGAGCCAGGATCGATAATGATCGCCCGGTTCTCGTCTTCTCCCCGTAACAAATACGCGTTCGTTTGCAGGGGGCCTAAAGTAAAACTTTCGATTTTCAGCATGGTGTATCTCTCGGAATAAGCGTTGCCGCCAAGCTCGCGGGCCGCTTCGCTTACTCCGCCTCCTCTCTTTATGTTCATCGCCAGGTCACTAAGCCCGTCCGTTTGGTTTAATGGCTACTTACAGCTCCTATCGGCTTAGGCACCGCCTTTTCTCCGGTTGCTGAACGATTTGACAACCAAGTACACGATTAACAGCGCCAAAGCAGCCAGCAAAATCGGCATGACGTATGGACCCGCTTTCTCGTCTACATGCTGCCACTGTTCACCCAGCAGCATACCCAAATAAACGAACAGCACCGACCACGGTATTACCGCCAACGTCGTCAGCAGCAGGAACTTGCCCACCGGCATTTTCGCGATCCCTGCAGGAACGGAAATGGCATGCCGGGCCACCGGGATAAACCGCGCCGTAAAGATGACCCCGGGACCGTATTTCTGAAACCAGGCTTCGGAGGCGTCGATATGCTTCTTCTGAATCAGAATATACTTCCCATACTTCTCCAAAATCGGCCTGCCGCCGTATCGCCCAATCCAGTAAATAAACAACTGGGCAATGACACCGCCTACTGTACCAAAGAAGACGGCACCGATGAAATTAATATGTCCGAGATACACGAGATAACCGCCGTAGGCCAGCACGATTTCGCTGGGGATAATCTCGATCATGAGTCCCAGCATAATCCCCATATACCCCAATTGTTGCACCCAATCCAATAATACGCCCACTAAATTCGATATCCAATCCACAGCTTCGTCCTCTTTCCCGTTAGCTTCTGTCCTGAAGACAGCAAAAATCTGCCTCTAATCTCAGTCTATTCTATCATAGCCATGGACATGCGTTCTACTTCAGTTAGCAGCACCGGTGACTTCGGGAAATCCGCCCGCATATGCTGGAGCAAAAGGAGGCGACTTCAGCCATGGCAAACTTCCCGGCGAAACATCAAACTTCCCTCCCGAATCCCCGCAAAATCCGCCGCAGCTGCAGCAAAGAACTGTACCGGACGATTAAGCGGCTTGGCGTTTATATTCCGGAGGACCGAGTCAAGGAAGGCGAAGCATTATATTACAAAAAGGTGATTGGCAATCTGCTGTGGATCGGCGAAAACATCAACAACCGCAAGCTGCTGGCGGATTGGTGGGATGAAGCCGTCAGCGCCGAGCTGGCTGAGCTGTGGGAGGTTGATCGCGAAGCGTTGTCCTCTGCTTTTCGCGCGGCGTTTGGGGGATAGAGGTGGCATCGCCTGTATAAAGGTGAGCCTGCTGCTGCAGCTCCCGCCCCAGCGTTATGGCTTCTTCCGTCAACCGAAAGTCCCGGTCGTTACGCAACGCCGGGTTGGCGGCGACGCTCCCTGCCAAACGCAGGAAGCGCGCGTATAAGTCGGCCCCGGCCGACGCCACCGCTTCGGCCTGTTGCAGTTGGCCGCTCGCCCGCAAGCGCTGCGCCAGCTCCCATAGCTCGCGCAGCGCCGCCGTCTGCTTAACCCGGTCGTACCGGTTCAGCTCGATGCCCTGCCGCAGCGCCTGGGCAGCGGCGGGATGTTCGGCTTGGGCCAGCGCCCGACCCAATGCCAGCCATAGCTCGGCGCGCTCCGGCTCGTAACGGAGGCCCGCCCGCAGGAGCGAGGCGGCCTCCTGCGGCGCGGAGCGTTCCGCGAGCGCTAACCGTACCGCCGTGCGGTACGGGGCAAGGGCCAGCGAGCGCCGAAGCAGCTCCGCCGCCTCCCGGTTCGCCTCAGGCGGCCGGGCTAGGGCTTGGCGGTGCAGCCGCTGGCTCTCCGCTTCGCGGAGCCCGGACACGCTAAGCAAGAGCAGTGCAGCGGCGATGAGGCCGCTGCACACCATGCGCAGCGGGCGTGGCGAGAGCAAGCGGCGGGCGCGGCGGTACGCGCCGCGGACAAGCCCGGGGTGGAGCAACGCTGGGAGACGAAGGCGGCGGGCTGGGCCCGCTTCAGCGATTCCAATGGCCGCCGCCCACAGCAGCAACATCCAGACGAGACCGTAGCTGAAGTCAAAGTCGATGGCGCTATGCAGCAGCAGCGCCAGGTAAGGCGGCAACAGCGCGCTGCGCGCCCGCAGCAGGGGGATGGCCATCACCCCAAGCCACAGCAAAGCGCAGGCGAGGCCAAGCAAGCCCAGGTCCAGCGCCAGGTCCAGGTAGCCGCTGTGCACCTCGCTGCCGACGTACGGCAGGTTCTGCACACGGCGGAACGCATGGCGCCAGACATCTCCGCCTTGGCCGAGCCATGGCGACCGCCGAAGCAGCTCGGCGGCGTCGGCGTACATCGCCGCGCGGGCGGACGCCGTTTCCGGACGGAGTCCCCGTCCGAGGAAGCCGGCGGACGCCGGCAGCGCGGCCAGCGGCGCCGCGAGCAGCAGCGCCAACGCCGCTGCGCCGCAGGCGCAGGCGCGGCGCGGGGGGCGCAGCGCGGCGCGGGGGCGCGGGGCGCCGGCAGCGCCCAGGCGCGGCAATGCGCCGGCGACGCGCCCGGACGCGAGCAGCGCCGCGGCCAGCCCCGCGGCGAGCGCGAGCGCGCCGGGCCCCCGCGCCGGCGCAAGCTGCGCGGACGCGAGCCCGCGCGCCAGCACGGCGGCCGCGCCCGCGAAGACGGCGCTGTGCCAGGCGTAGCGCCGGCGCCGGGTCCCGCGCAGCAGCGCGAGGCCCGCGGCCCAGCCGGCCAGCGCGGCGGCAAGCGCGCCGCGCGACTCGCTCAGCAGCAGGCCGAGGGCAAACAGCAGGGCGAGTGCCCCCGCCCGCTGCCCGCGCCAGCTGCTTGCGCGCGTGAAAGCGGCCCGCTCCATCCTCGCGAGCCGCATCAGCCGCTCCAGGAGGAACGCCGCCATCACCGCACCGAAGGCGTTGGGGTACTGGAGCAGCCCGCCCAGCCGGGCACCGGTCGCCGAAACGGCCGGATCCGCGGTGCGCAGGATCGCGCCTGGCAGCGGCAGCAGGCCGTATACCACGGCCAGCGCCGTCACGGCAAGTAGCCCGCCGAGCAGCATCCATCCGGCCTCCAGCGAGCGGCGGGCGCTCAGGGGCTTAGCCGTGGCTAACACTGCCAGCGCCGCAGCAAATACGCCCAAGAACGCCCACAGCCGCAGGGCCTCCACCGTCGATTGAACCGACAACGGCCCCGCGGCCAGCCGCCAACCGTATCCCGCTGCTATGACAAAGGGACCTGCGGCCAGCAGCAAGGCACACCGAACGCTTGGCTCTGCCCATAACCCCGCCCGAGGCGCAGCGCCTCCAAGCTCATACGGTCCAAGCTCATGTGACCCAAAACCTGTCTTCACGCTCCGCCCGAAACCAGACAAGATGGCCCATCCTCCTGCAGCCACCGCACCAGCAATGAGCCAGACGGACACCAGCAGCAGCGCACCCGGCCGCCCCGTCCAATACAGACCTTGATTCAAACAAACCCATACGCCGCTCAGCCAAACCGCCGCAGTAACTCCCCAAACATGCCAATGCCGCACACCCTCCACCTCCTCATCCTTATCCTTGTTCGTTCAGCCTAACTTCTACCTCTCGTTGCATTCTCCACGTTCTACCTCTTTTTAAGTAATCTTCTACTTCTTCGCCTCTTCGCTTCTTTATTTCTTCACTTCTCCACTTCCTCAATTACTCAATTTCTCATTTCCTCAATATCTAACTCTCTCAATTTCTAACTTTCTCAATTTCTAACTTTCTCTACTTCTTCTACCTCTCCAATCTCCCAACCTCTCCCGCCTCTCCCCCCTTCTGCCGTCCCTTTACCTCATCCGTTGCCATTTCAGCCCTGCTAAGTCGACCTCGAACTTTCGACCAATTCGCTTTACTCCATTCATTGGCAAGTTCATTGCAGGGTATTCTCCTGGGGGCGGAGTCGCCTGTATAAATAAATGTAAAAGTGCAGTTATTTTCCGGCTTTAGCGGGGATTTTTTTAAAATAACTGCAAAAGAAGTCAATTTCATAATTCAATTTATTAGCTACTGCAGGTAACCAATTTCGAGGTGTACATTTTCAAAAAAAGTTACGCGGCTTGTTTGGTCAAACGGATGTTCATGTTCAAATAATCCAGCGCATATTTAGACACATTGTACGCTAGGTAACTTAGTTCGAGATCGACGAACGCACGTTTTTTGAGCCTTCGTGTAGTGCCCATGCCAAAGTATAACTTCAGATATGCAAAGACGCGTTCAATAGCGGTCCGCTGCTTAAACAATTCGGCAAACTTCTCGCTTCCCCGGCCAGGTGCTGTGTATTTGCGGACGTCGGTTTCTATCCGGATTTTATACACCTTCTGGCAACCTGTAGCTTGCAGCGGACATTCCTTGCATTCTTTCGGACGGGTAAATTTCACGTTGCCCCCCTTGGGGTCGTAGCTGTCATAACGGTACGGATGGCCTTGTTCACACAGCGGACGATAATATTTGTCTTCCTTCAAAGGCAGTTTGGTGCGGTGAATTAACGGGATAATCGGAAAAGCACCTAACTTGCGGATTTGTCGGTATACCGCTTCGCCGTCATAGCCCTTATCAGCCAAAACGTGCTTAACCTGCAGATCCGGAAATCGCTCCTGAAGTCGCTTCAGCAGCATAATGGCCGGTCTCTGGTCACTGACATGAGCGGAGCAGGTCTCGCCGGCAACAATATATTGGCTTGCCGTGTCGACGAGCAGATTCGCCTTGTACCCGTACCAGAATTTCACGCGGTGGGTGCCTCGCGGATCGCCTTTTGCGCCAGTGCTTGGGTATTGCGGCATATCGCGGGCGAGTTCTTCGTAACTGGCTGGCAACATGTCGGCTACTCCCCGTTCGAAGAAACCAAGCGACGCTTCGTAAGCATCCATTTGCTTCCGCCACTCGTCCCATTCCGCTTTCGGGATTCTCCCGCGTTTGGAACGTTTGGGCTTCTCCGGCTTGGCTTCCTGGGACGGCGTGCATGTGTCCGCGGAGAACAAGGCAGGGTCTTCGTCAACGAGAGGGCTGGAAGAAGTCGTCGTCTTCCCTTCATCCAGCTTCGAATTTCGGTCGAAGGCCTCAATGTGGGACGAATCTATTGCCAGAACCTCACCCGAAAGAAACCCTGCGGCAATTGCCTGGTCTACCACTGTATCCAGAACGTGTCTCAGTACGCCGCTTTGAGCCAGCCTGGCTACAAGGCGGGAATAGGCGGCTTCACTCGGTACCCGGTCCGAATCGGTAAAGCGGCATAACCTTCTGAATTCGGAGCTGGTTCGCAGACGCTTGATCAGATCTTTCGTATAGCGGATATGTTCCAGTTTTCCAATAATGAGGGAATACATCATCGCTCTGGTATTTAAACTTTCGGAGCGGCCGCGGGTACTTTTTTTGCTAACGGCATGCAGGATGATCCCCATGGGGACGTGTTCCAGAATGGCACTGTATTTTGCCTCATCCGCCATTCCCATTAATTCCTCGAAGGAAAATAGCTCTGCTTGTTGAATACCATACATGGGAGTACTCCTTTCTCGTGGTTGGTGTGGTAACCTTTACTTCGAGATTTTGGGGAGGTACTCCTTTTTTACATGCTGAAAAACCTTATCCCACAAGGGGTTACAAATTATGAAATTGACTTAAAGTACAGTTCAATTCCGGCAAAAACGGCGATTTCCCCAAAATCGCAGAAAAACAACTGTACTTTTGCAGTTATCGGGCATCTCACTCCCCTCCCCCGAGCATACCAGCGGCGCTCCGCAACCCCAGCTTAAACCACAAAAAAACCGGTCGGGACACCTCCCAACCGGTTCAATTTCAGTTGCTCTTTGCCGCCTCCGGCAGCAAATCGCGGCAAGCGCGCTCCAGGTACGGATCGGCGCTTAAGAAATCGCGGAACGCCGTATACTCCCGCCAGAGCTGCGAAACGTTCCCTCCGCCCGATTTCACGGCGCGGATCAAAATGTTTTTCGGCGTATGCTCCATATCGATGAACTCCAGCAGCTGCGTTTTGTAGCCCATCACGTCCAGCAGCTTGGCCCGAATCGCATCGGTCGCCAATGCGGAGAAGCGCTCCTTTAGGATGCCATGTCCCAGCAGCGGCTGCAGCACCTCGCTTTGCACCTGGTTAAACAGCTCATGCTGACAGCAAGGCACGGACAGGATGACCGACGCACCCCAGCGCACCGCTTTCTCTAGCGCCGCATCCGTCGCCGTGTCGCAGGCGTGGAGCGTTACAACCATATCCACCGCGCTCAGCTCGTCATAGTCGGCGATGTCGCCAACAAGAAACCGCAGGTCGTCATACTGCAGTTTGCGCGCTAACCCGCTGCAGTGCTCGATGACGTCGGCTTTGAGATCCAGCCCGATCACGTTCAGCTTTCTTTGCTGCTGTACGGCCAAATAGTGATACAGCGCAAACGTCAAATAGGATTTGCCGCAACCGAAATCGACGATCGTCAGCGGCCGGCCCGTCGGCAAATGAGGAAGGACGTCCTCAACCATTTCGAGGAAACGGTTGATTTGCTTGAACTTATCGTACTTTTTGGCAAGCACCTTGCCTTCCCCGTTCATGATCCCCAGCTCCACCAAAAACGGAACCGGCGTTCCTTCCTCCAGCACATATTGCTTCTTCCGATTATGGGTCAGCGTCCCCAGCGGTTTGCGTGACGGTGCTTTTTTCAGAATCGTGACCTTGAACTTCTTGCTGATCAAGACCTGATAATCGGCCTCCGCCGTGCATAGCAATCCTTGCCGGAACGTCTCCTCAAACAGCTTTGTCAGCTCGTCCGCAAATGCCGCGGCCGGGATATTTTGATGCAACACCTTGTTTGGGTAGTGGTAGGCAAATTGATAGTGTAAGCTCTTTTTGATTTCGACCGGCTTGATTTGGACTTTGGTGTATTCCGTCTCCCCCGGTCTGCGGCGGCCGCTGATCGTTGCCGTGATCAGACTGCCCTTCTCCGCCAGTTCGTTTGCGAGTTTGCGCAGTGATTCCATGTTTGATTAACAGCTGCCTTTCTGCATATTAGTCATTCCGTTTGTTCAAAACCGGGCCTCCACGTCGGCAAGCCCCTCCTCAACTTCCTCAGCCGGCAAGCCCCCAGCTGCAAGCGTATCCCGCGGAAGCGCGAGCAATCGCTGGTAAAACTCCACCGCGTCTTCTTTGGTGGCATGGCCTTCCTCCAGCAAGCGGTAGAGTGCATTTTCCGCCTGGTCGTAGCGGCCTTCACCTTCTTCCCATTGCAACACCAGCCATTCGGTGTCCGGCGGAAGACGGTAGGGCTTTAACAGCGATTGCAGCTCAGCAATAGCCGCGGGCAGATCCCAAAGGGAGCGGTCCGCACCATGCAGCGCAGCGGTCAAGTAAAGATGAAGCGACTTGATCCAACGCTTTGCCGCTTCGTCCGGCTCTCCAGAGCTCTCGTACACGTCGCCCTCTTCTTTGAGCAGACGGGACAGACTTTGGAGCTTGTCCGCCTCGATTTCCCCGCCGCTTTGAAACAGGCGTACGATGTCTTTAGCGGGCAAGTTCTCCAGCAGCTGGGAGCTCAAGCGAAACTGCCCTTTAAACAGCTCGTCGAGCGTCCATAACGCTTCGATCTTCTTTTTCTGCTGTTTAAGCATAAACACTTTTCCCAGTACCTCGGTCATTTCCTCGATCATCTTCATAAGGTAATCTCTTCGCAGCACGGTTCCTCCCCCTCTCGTCCCTGATTCAAGCTGGCTTCCCGCCAATTCAAAAAAAGCCGGAAACCGGAGTTCCCCATGAAATCTCCGGTTCCTAGGCCTCGGTTCGACTAGCTGATCATTGCGAAACATTGTTCAAAAGTGCTAGGTTTTACACTTCCACGGTCTTTTCCGTTACGCTGCGCATAAAATCGGCGATGACCGCTGTCAGCTGCTCCGGCGCTTCATACATGCTCATGTGACCCGCGCCTTTGATGACCGCCTTTGTGACGTTGGGTCCTTCGGTCGTAAACAGCCGCGCCATCGGTACGACGGTATCGCTTTCACCTGCGACCAGCAGCAACGGAAGCGATGTCGCCTCCATCACGTCACGGCGGTCGGGCCGCTCACGCATAGCCAGCGCGGCTCCCGTCGCCCCTTGAGGCGGCGTCTTGTAGCCAATCTCCTTTACGCGATCCACTTCGGCTCCAAGTTTGCTGACATTGTCCGGTGCAAATAACCCCGGCACGAGTCCGTCCACAAAGTGGGTGATGCCTTCGGACCGAATGCGGGAAACCGCCTGAAGCCGTTTCTCCTTGGCTTCCTCACTGTCCGGATAGCCGGTTGAATGGATCAGACCAAAGGCATTTAACCGATCTGCATACCGCTGAGCCAACGATAGGGCAGTGTAGCCTCCCATCGAATGACCAAGCAGCGTGTACTTGGTGATGCCCAATGCCTCCATCAGACCTGCGACATCGTCCGCCATTTGATCGATCGTATACGCGCCGACTGGCGCAGTTGTGGCCCCGTGGCCCCGAAGATCGGGGGCGATGACCTGATATTGTTCGGCAAGCAGCGGCTGAACCTTCTCCCAGTAAGCGGAGCTGCCGCAAAAACCGTGCAGCAAAACTACTGTTTCGCCCTGTCCTTGTTGTTCATAGGCGATCGTTGTTCCGTTAACTGTTACTTTGTCCATTACGCTACCCACTTTCATCTCAATTTTTAGAGGTTGTTCAAAAAGTTATCTTTGGATCACGATGTAAACCATGAAGCGCATTCGACATCGAATCTTGAATTCAGCCGGTCGCTCCGTTGCTCACTTAGATCCTATCTACGCTCCGCTACTCACTCCCTAGCTTCATCCAACCTTCTCGGTACTCCAAACCTAACTTTTTGAACTCTTATTTGAACTGGTTGTTCAAAAAGTCATCTTCGGATCCAACCCTTCACCGAAATGCCGATGCCGCAGCGCCCGCGATTTCATCGGCCATTTGCATGACCTTGTATAGCGAGGTCATCTGCAGCGTCCAATAGGGCTTGGGGCCGTTGACGTTAACGACTGCGGCAATGCTGTAATGCCCGACCTCCGGCAAGCTGGCCCCGACGGATTGGGCCGGTTGCAACGGCTGGCTGGACACGAGGTACGTCCCCACCGAATCGGCCATCCCCAGGCAGGCATCGATGGCGATGATCACGCGCCCTTCGGGGATTTCGGCCATGCGCCTCTCCAGATTGGTTGCGTCACACGGCTCGCGGAGCGTTCCAATGACGTGCTCAAATCCCTGCTCTGTCAGCTTCGTCCCCACCAACGGCCCCAGCGCGTCTCCCGTCGACCGATCCGTACCGATGCATAGAAAGGTAACGTCCTCACGAAGATGCCGGGCACGAATGTCTGCAAAAAAAGCCGCCAGCTCCCCGCCGCTCAGCTTCCTCCGGTTTACTCCCGCCGCCGGCCATTCCTTCTGTTCCTGCATGACCTAGACACGCTCCCTCCCGGTATTTCGTAACCTGATTGTAACGCATTCGGACGCCGGACCGCAAAATTTCATGAACCGCTTCCCTCGTGGTACAATAGCTAATAACCCATAAATCGGAAGGATGAAAACTTATGGATCTATCCATCAAGAGCAAGGAAAATATCGAGTTCATGATCGAAGCGATCAAAAGCAAGTTGAAAATGGCCTCCGCAGCGGCGATGTCGGCGTCCGCATTCCACGTTAACCAATATGATGATATCCGCGATGTTTATGACATCGTCATGAGCAAAGAGCGGCTTAGCATCTCCGAAGTTGAAGCGCTCGCCCAAGAGCTGGGGAGACTGCGGAATAAAGCCTAACCGGCAAGCTGCTCTAAGTCAGAGTTAGCGTTCCAGCTGAAACGCGATTTCGGCTTGCCCTACTTCCCAGCCCTCATCGTTCTTGATCGAAGACGGGAATGCTTCGCGGAGCTTCTGCAGCGTTCCCTCGTTTTCGTATCCGAGCTGCTCCAGCACGGATAAAGCGATCATTCCCCACTCCTCCTCGGAGCCGTCCTGAATTTTAAACGTGATCCCTAGGCGCTCGCGGCGCAGAGCAAACGCATAAACCCCTTTAAAACCGCCTTTGGCCACGATATTCGGATCGCCCAGCAGGATCGAATCGATCCGCCCGGTGCCGGCAACCAGCAAGGGTTGGCGGTTCATAGCGCCGGTAATGACTCTGACCGCCTCAGCGGTAGCCGAATCCTCGATCAAATCCGGACATGCCAGCTTCAAATAGGCGGAAGCCAAAGCGGATAACGGGAGGGCGAAAACAGGAAAACCGCAGCCATCCGTCCCCAGCGAAATCTGCGCTTCCGGAATCCCCGCCAAGCCGGCCAGCGTCACCAAGATTTCCTTCTGAACCGGATGCTCCGGATGATTATAGCTTTCCAGCGGGTATCCTTTCATTTTGCAATAGGCGAGAACGCCTAAATGTTTGCCCGAGCAATTATGGTAGATTCGACGGTACGTTCCGCCTTGTCGAAGCAGCTGTTCCTTGGCGACCCGATCCAGTGGCAGGCTGGGGGCGCATACGAGCCGTTCTTCCGTAAGCCCCGTCTTCTCCAGCAGTCGATTGAGCGTCTCGACGTGGATCTCCTCGGCCCGATGCGAAGCGGCCATGATGGCAATCTCCTCGTCCGTTAGACCATAAGCCTCCTTCATCCCGGCGCGAATCCCCGGAATCGCCTGAATCGGCTTGGCCGCAGAGCGGGTAAATACGGTGGCTCGGGGATTCCCTGCCTGCCCCACAATGTTCCCTTGTTCATCAACGACGCAAATATGACCATAGTGGGCGCATTCCAGCAGCCCCCCGCGATATTCATTAACCAGCAAAGCTTCGTTATAGTTCATCTCATGTTCTCTCCTTAACCTGATCCATTCCCTGCTCATTTTGCTCCATTCCTACACAGTATAGTACTTTGGAAGCCCGCTGGCTATAGAACGTCCTGCAAGAATCGAGAGAGCGCCAGGTATATGATATATGGCCGTTTGTGCAAACTATTTACGGTTTCATACGAGAACAAAGGAGGAATCGTCCATGACCCAACCCGAGGACCTGCAGGAGCAGTATGTCGCGGGGCAAATCCGTGCTGCCCAAGCCGGCGCATATCCCGAGCATAAAGATATCGAAGAAGCGGAGAACGGATCCATGGTGAATGACATGGAGGATTTGATTCAGTTGGGAGAAGACATGGAGGCGATGCAACCGAACCGGGAAGACAAGAAGGACGGCTTGCTGCCCGATCCCGGGCAATAGACATAACCAAAAAAAGCGCTGCCCCCAATCCCCAGGCAACGCATTTAAGTGGTGTTCATATGATTCATGATTTGCTTCAGCCGTTCGGTCGCTCGCTTCTGAATGCGGGATACACTCATCTGAGAGATGCCCAGCTTCCGGGCAATGGCCCTTTGGGATTGCCCCTCCTGATAGGCCATCAGCAAAACCTGCTGCTCTTGCGCCTTCAATTGTCCCAGCGCTTGTTGCAAATCCATCCGGTTCTCAAGCGCATCGTAATCATCTGCATCCGCGCTGATCACTTCGCCCAGCGTTACGGCGCTTTCATCCGGTGATAAGGGCGAATCCAGGGACACGTAATGATAACAATCCCGGCCGGCCAGCACCTCAACCGTTTCTTCAACCGAGAGCTCCAGATACTCCGCGATCTCCTGCACATTGGGAGATCGCTCCAGCTTCAGCGTCAGCTCATCGATCGCCTGCTGAACCAGCGCTCCCTTTTCCTTAATTCGCCGCGGCACTTGAATATACCAAGACTTGTCACGCAAATAATTTTTCATATGCCCGATCATACTCTTCATCGCATACGGTTCAAACGGAATACCCAGCTCGCTGTCATACTGCTGCAGCAAACGAACCAATGCCATTTCGCCCACCTGGTACAGGTCTTCGTACAAATCCGGTCGATTTCGAGCAATTTTCGCGGCGGCCATTTTGACCATCGAATCGTATTTCCGGATTAACTGCGTGGCGATCTCATTGTCTCTGGTTTGCTGGTACAGCTGAATGAGGCGGGTAGATTCGTGCAAAGAAGCTTGGGGAGCCGCACGATCGGTCATACCTTCTCTTCACTCCTCTGGAGTCGGCGGACCATCGTCACCCTTGTGCCTTTTCCGGATTGCGTTTCTACGCGGACGTCGTCCATGAGCGCCTGCATCAGATAGAAACCTAATCCGCCAATCGGGGCCTCGCTCAACTCTTTTTCATGTAGAGTCACGCCTCCAGCCTGTCGCCACGGCTCAAAGCTCTCCCCTTCATCTTTGACCGTAATAGACAAAGCATCCGTTAAGATCTCAAACGTGATTTCCATTTTGCCGGCATCCTGCTTGTACGCATACAACACGGTATTGTTGCATGCTTCGGATACCGCCACCTTCATGTCTTCGATTTCCTCATACGAAAATCCCATTTTCGATGCGATACCGTAAAGATTCAGCCTTACAATATCCACATATTCGGCTGTCGCCGGAAGGCTGATGACAATTCTCTCTGTTTCCTCTACCATTAAGACTCGATCCTTTCCTTATTGGGAGTTCTTCTGCTCCGCGAAAAACTTAGCGATCCCAGTCATTTCAAACAGCTTCCGGATATGGTCCGGTACTTCCTGCACGTAAAAACTCGAGTTCATCCCTTGCCTAGCCTTTAAGATGGACAGAAAAATTCCGATTCCGGTGCTGTCGATGTATTTCAATTCCTTCAGATTCAGGACTAAATCCGCGTCATCGATGCCAACCAGCGGGTCCATCACCTTACGGAAGTCTGGCGCTGCAGACAAGTCCAACTCACCGCGCAGCGATACGGTACAAACTCCGTTTTCCCGTTGTGTTGTGGTGGAAAATTTCAAACTTTTTCTTGTATTCATGAAATACTCTCCCTGGAATAGGTTTTCTTAATACAACATAACCCAGCTTGTCCACTGCTGAATCAAGGGGATCATTTGAACGAGATCCATACCAGACATTTATCGTCTTCTCTGTTCAGCGGGACGGCATCTTCGAAGAACAACCGGCTCATCATCTCGCGGTCGAAGTGATGGCTGCAGGTATTTAACTGCTCCTCCAGCCACGCCTGACGTGCCTCTAAGGAATCCTCCTGTCCATCCATCAACCCGTCGGTGTAGAGGACGAGATGGCCTGGTCCTTCGTAATGTAGAATCTGCGGATGCGTTTCGATTCCATCAAACAAGCCTACGGGCGGCCCCACTTGATCCAAACGAACGGGTTGCTTATTGTTCGTGTACAGGAGGGCAGGCGGATGTCCGGCATTCACGTATTCGATCACTTTGCGCCGGGTATCCACCACAAGATAGATGGCGGTGAAATAATATTGAATCAATTTGCTTTCGATATGCAGCTGGATAAAGCGACGGTTTAACTCTTCAATAACCAGCTTCGGTTCCACATAGGTAAACACGGTATCTTTGAGAACAGAGGAGATGAACATACAGAAGAGGGAAGAAGAAATGCCGTGACCCATCATATCCAGCAGGATCACCGCATACTTCCCCTCACCAAGCGAGTACCAGGAGTACAAATCTCCTGCCAATTCATAGGAAGGCTTGTACAGGGCATCGATTTCGACCTCCGAATCATGGATCGGGGGGCTAAGGACAGCGTTTTGAACAAGCGACGCCAGCTTCAATTCCTCCTGGATGCGCTGATCCCGGTTACGGTGCCAGTCCTTCTCCAGCTTCAGCCGCAGAGCCAGGCGAATCCGCGCCATCAGCTCCACCTTGTTGATCGGTTTCGTCACATAATCCACAGCTCCGGCATCCAACGCTTCCGCCAGCTTGTGGGAATCCCCAACGGCCGTGACTACGATAATGGGAATCTCCTTCAGATGCTCGGAGCGCTGCAAAATCCGACAAGCCTGAATCCCGTCCATCTCCGGCATCATCATATCCAGCAGGATCAAATCCACATCGGATGGCCCGCTTTCTTCAACCGCATCCAAATTTTTGACGCCGAGCCGCTCGAACATGTCCCGGGCCGAAGTTACGGTGACTGTGTTGCGGTAGTTTTCCTTCTTTAAAATCTCACGAATGATCATGGTATTTGTCGGATTGTCGTCAACGATCAAGATTCGCATGATAATCTCCTTAAAATGAGCTTGAGTAAGCATAGAAGTGATATACAGATCACGGTGATAAAAAAAGGAACGGGGCGCTTTCCCGTTCCTTCTCGACTCACAATGCGGGCAAGGCTTGAGTAACATAGTACATTACCCAGTCTAACTCCAGTTGAAACGGCAGATTGAATTGCCGTTAACGTCCGCTTAACTCCGATATTTCTGCCAGACATCGGCGGCGACATCCACCCATTTGACCCAATTCGCCGATTTGCGGTTCGCTTCCTGCACCGGCTGCTCTCCTTCAGCTTGCAGCGGCTGGGCCGAAGGTACAGAGGTTGCCGGAGCCGGAGATGCCGGAGCCTTTCGCTTGACCGACAGAGGACGGCTGGCGATACGGCTGGCAAGGGCTGCCGAAACCTGCTTTGTCGCCAGCGTAACTTCACTTAACACTTCACCCGCATGTTTAACCGATTCCATCAGCGGGTCGATCTGCTTCATTTTGTGCTGGATGTCGCTGGTCAGTTCATTCGCTTGCCGGACGACCTGCCGGACGTCGCTGCCCAACTCATCGATCGTTTTTTGTACGTCCTTCAATGTTTCGGTGGTTGTCTTCAGCGAATGTTCCGCCGCTTTCAGCGTTTTGACCAAATAAACGACAAGCACCACAAAAGCCGCCGCAGCCACCGCCACGCTGATCTCCCAAATCATACCTTGTTCCTCGCTTTCCGTCCTTGGGCGTTCACCCGTCTTTCCTTAACTATACACGAAAATGGGCGGAAGTGTGCGAAGAACCGTAATTCTATCGACCTTAAATCGAAAAAGCCGCTTGGCCTCCTCCATCCCAAGAACGGGGCCAAACGGCATGATTAGATTTATTTCAGGACGCTGCCGCCAAACATAAAGCGGTAAACCCAGGAGCCGTCGAGCTTGTCGACGATAACCCCGCCGGATTCATTGGAATACGTGTGCAGGAGCTGGCCGTTGCCAAGATAGATCGCGACGTGGGTAATCCGCTGGCTTTGCTTGTCGATTCCCTGGTAGGACTTGGCCGAAGAGCCTTTATAGCTCATGAAGAAGACCAGATCGCCGCGCTTCAATTGATCGATGCGATATACGGCCGTTCCATTGCTCTTTATGTAATCCCCTTGCTTGCGGGAATCCGCAGGAAGCGTAATGCCCAAGGCATCCTTATAGGCTTGTCTTACGAAATCAGAGCAATCAAACGTATTCGTATTGCTGCGGCTGGAGCCGTACTCGTACGGAGTGCCGAGGTATTTCATACCGGCCTGAATCACCTGCTCGATTTGCTGGCTAATCCCACTGGAAGGAGCGGGAGTTGGTGTTGGCTGCGGCGTGCTGGATTGTCCGCCAATTTCCAAATATTTATCTATCGTACTAACGTAACCAATCGTCCCGTCGTTCGTCTGTACTTTATAGAAATGCTCATTGCTTTGCTCGAGAATCGTTAATGTGGTACCTTTGCGAAGCATCGTGATGACGTTGCCCGAGGTGGACGGTTGATCGCGCAGGTTGACGCCGTACGTCACCGTTGCCGGCAAATTAAGCAAAGGTTGGGAAGGAGCGGTGTTCACGGTTTCCAGTTGAATGTACTTTTCGTTCGAACTGACGTAACCGATGCTCCCATCTTCGGTTTTCACTAGATAGAAATATTTATTGCTTTGATCCAATACGGTGACTTCGGAGCCCTTTTTGAGAAAACCAATCACTTTACCCGAAAGGGAAGGTTGGTCACGGAAATTGACTCCGCCGACAATATGGCCTTTGGTGATCGATTGTGAGGTTGCGGTTGTGGTTGCGGCTGATGCCTGATGAGGAACAGCTGTATAAGTAGAGAGAAGAATGGCACTCAATAATGTGATCGCTACGCTTCGTTTCATGGGTGTTATCCTGCCTCCTAATGTAATAAATCTAGTTGTTAGCCTGCGTTCCAATCCTCCTTTCTTTGGTCTTGCACCCATTATAGCGATTGTCGAAATTAGTCTAAATCGGTCGAAGATCACTTTATAGGAAAGCGCATTCAAAGACAATGGCCCTAGTTTTTACATGTTGAAATTAGAGACACGCGACCTATAAAATCCGGTCGAATGTAACCTATGTAAACACCTCCCGGGCAATAGCACTGGATTTCTGCAACAAAAGTACCCGATTTCGCATGCAACCGCATCAATTTCATAATAATTCCAATTTATCCAATTTACCTATTTTTTTAGGGACAATCGCCTATTTTTTAGCCAAAAAAACCCGAACAGCAGGCTTGGTAAATGTTGCCTTAGGCCTGTCCATTCGGGCATGATTTGCCTTGATCCTGATTCTTCGATCATCCTTATGACTTCCCGTCCAAATCGAGTCCTATCTTTCTTTCGGCTCAACATGGACGTGAACATGCATGACGTTTTGCTTCCTTCTCATCCGTTCCTCAACCCGGTCGCTGATCTCATGGCTTTCGATAACCGTCAACTGCGGATCCACTTCAATCACGACATCGACCAGCACATGGTTGCCGTGAACCCGGGCCTTTAAGTCCTTGATCCCTTCCACGCCTTGGGTCCGGGCAATGGTGCTGCGCAGGTCGCCCAGCTCCCTTTCATCAAATCCATCGGTCAGATTATGCGTCGACTGGCGGAAAATATCCCAGGCGGTTTTGCAAATAAGCAAGCCTACCGCAATCGCGGCAACCACGTCCAGCCACGGCAGCCCGAATTGAGCCCCGATAATCCCAACCGCTGCGCCTGCACTCACCAGCGCATCCGACAAATTATCCTTGGCCGCCGCCATAAGCGCCTGATTGTTAATTTGTTTGGCCAGTCTCCGATTATAGACATAAACCCCGCCCATCGCCAGAGCACAAACGATAGCAACCGCAGCCGACAGGATGTCAGGCTCGTTATGCACACCTTCAATCAACGACCAAACCGCGCCAAAGATGACTTGAATACCGACCATCGCCATAATAAATGAAGCTACTAATGCAGCAATCGTTTCCGCACGGAAATGGCCGTAAGCATGGTCGGAGTCCGGCGGCTTCTGTGAGATTTTAAGTCCAATCAGCACCGCCACCGAGGCCACGATATCCGTAAGGTTGTTAAACCCGTCGGCAAGCAGCGCGCTTGAATCAAACACAAACCCGCTGATCAATTTAAAAGCGGACAGCAGTAAATAAGCGGCAATGCTTACCCAAGCCCCGCGTTCCCCTTTGCGTATATCGTCGTAAATATCCAAGCCCCGCACCTCCAGACTTCTCCCCGAAGCCAATAACCTACTTCTTCAAACTCTCATTTCTAAAACATCAGAAGCGTTTAATCATCGTAGCAAATCAACCCCGTGTAAGTCTAGAGAAACAGTGTTGCCCCCGGGAAAAGCAGCCTTCATCATTATTCCCGTTGTCCCCGCTTTTAAAAACGTATAAAATAAGGACAGCCTTTTCACTGATGAGGAGATGATAATGGTGTCGGAAGCGAATGAACCGCGCAAAATCGATTTAGCCGAAGCGATCCGCCAGAAGCTGCAGCAAAAAAAACAACAGCAGCACGCCGCAAACAAGCCGGGGTTAAAGGACAATCTGCAAACCAAAGCACTCAAGAGCCAAAATAATAAAAAGCCAAACAATCAACGTCGCCGGACGGGCGGTTCGTAGAGACCGCAAACGGTTCAGCAAGAGGCCCATGCAGCAATCGCATGGGCCTCTTCTAATTTCCGATTGAGTCCGATAAAGTTAGTTCCTCCGTCCGACTTCCCATTGAATCCAAGCCTCGTCGCTTTCCCTGCGCTCACCGTTTAGCTCCAACGCTACGGTCCATCTTTGTTCGTTCCGCACAGTAACGAGACAGCCCTCACCGCCATTCGCTGGGCTGATGCACACATCAAAGCTTGCGTCCGCAATGCGCAGGCCGTCCAGTTTGCATTCCTTATCACGCCATGCGCCAGGAAGCTGCGGTTTTAATTGCAGCAAGCGCCGGTGCGCCTGCGGACGGACGCCAAAGAAGTGGCGGATCAGCGGAACCGCCAGCGCGTAAAGTGTCCAGGCCTGCACAACACAGCCGTAGTCTGGGGACATTTCCGAGAAAGAGCCGGGCAAAGCCACGGAGAAGGTACGCAGCAGACGGCGCAGCAGCTCCAGCGCTTCGTCCGGATGGCCGTTTGCTGCTTCAGCCACAGCATGGACACCGGTTGAAATCGTCATCGTCCCTTGCTTGTAAATCCCTGATAGATACGTTCCGTACGGACCGACAAACTCCTCCGACCGCATCGTCGCAAGCGCTCTGGCCGCCTTGTCCGGATCGGCGATTCCCGCCTCCATGGGGGTGACGATGACCCAGTTCTTGTTTAGCAGCCATGCCTGGTCACCTTCGCGCCCGGTCGTCCGCTGCAGCAAACGTCCGATATATTCCTCATACCCGGCGATCCCCTGCTTGCGGGCGAGGGAGATCATCACGTCTGCCTTGACCTCAACCGCTTCACGGGGGGCGATCGCATCCCCGTACAGCCCTTCTTCTTCGCACCAGAACGCCTGATTGACGGCCGCAGCCGCCCGTTTTGCCAACTCCCCGTATTTGGCGGCGTTCGCAGCTTCGCCAAGCTGCTCGCTCATCGCGGTCATGGCCTGTAGTGCTTTCGCCGTATAGACAGCGCTGTCGATCAGTTCCATGTTGAGCCCGGCGATCTCAATGATGCCGTAACCGGAAGGGAACAAGTCTCCGTCGCCGTCCATTTCTTCCAGCAGCCAATCGATGCCTTTCACACAGTATTCGTAATGGCGACGCAACAGTTCTTCATCACCGGTCCATTCAAACAAATCCCATACAAAAACGATGTAATGCGCCGTCTCCTGGGTGTTTCCCGGATTCGCGACCGCCCCCATCGTCGTGATCTCGTGTACGATTCTGCCGTTGCCGTTTGTTTCTTCCGATTTGCTCCGCAGTAGCTCCAGCGTGTCAATCGCCAGCTGGGTATCGCCGATCGCAAGCACGCCTTGCAGCGCATACGTGCTGTCGCAGCCGAACCACCACGGGTAAGTTGGCCCCCCGGCCGTCAGACCACGGCCTAGTCCATCGACGGTCTGCACCAGCCATTGGTTATTCCATTTGGCCCAAGCAAACGCTTCGTTCAGCAGCGTCTCTCCGGCAATTTCCAAGCGCGCCCGCGCCTCGATCTCTCGATAAGCGGCCTGCTTTTCCGCCAGCAGTGCTTCATGCTGCAAGGTCAACCGCTCATAAGTTTGGAGGCATTCCTCCTTAGAGACAGACGATCCAGCAGCAAACAGCCGAAATTCAAACGACTCCTGACCAGCCAGCTCGATCTGCGTCCGAAACGCGACGCCGCAGCCAGCCCCGGCAGTGAACTCAGGCCCATATAACAACGCGCCCGTTTCCACGCGGGGCTCCGGCAGGTCCGTACCGACCTGTACGAACCACGGATGCGCCGAATCCTTCACCAGCACCTTGCGGTCCAACACTTCCAGCGGCTCGTCCCGTTCGCCATCGACGATCCCAATATGTTCCGAGAACCAAACGGGGCGAAGGTCCGTACGGGCGAGCAGTTCTATACCAAGCCGCACCGTTTCCCCGGCATAGGCTTGCACCCGATACTTGGCGATAAAGCCTTTTTCCCGCTCCGGCGCAAGTTGAATCCGCTCGATCGACACCGGAATATGGCTGAGTCCATGGTCATACTCAAATCGGCTGCCCCAAGGCTCGTTCGTAAACGTATCCGCCCGAGTCCAAACGGAAATGCCCCGGTCCAAATCGGTCACCTTCAGCCAGAAGCCGTCGAGCAGCTTGATTGGATGCAGCCACACGCCTCCCATTTCATTGGCGACATGATGCCCGAAGTCTGGAAAGGTTCCGTCCTGCGCCCCGCAAATTTTGATATATTCCCCGGCATTGTAATATAAGTTAAACGGATGTTTGCTGCTTAGTCCGGTCATGAACATTCTCCTCATTGTTAGTAGATTCGCTTAGCCCTTAACAGCCGAAGAGATGGATATCCCCTCGATGAAATACTTCTGGACGGCAAAGAACACGACCAGAGCCGGCAGCATCACAAGAATCGTGGCCGCCATCAGCATATTCCATTCCACGTTGTACAAGCCTTTGAACATGGAAAGCCCCAGCGCCAGGGTGTACTTCTCATTGGAATTCAAATAAATCAGCGGACCTTGGAAATCGTTCCAAACCCCCATAAAGGTAAAAATGGACACCGCAATCAACGGAGGCATCGATAACGGAAGAATGATTCGAACAAAGATCTGCAGCCGGTTCGCTCCGTCCACAAACGCCGACTCGTCCAGATCGCGCGGGATGCCCCGAATAAACTGACGAATCAGGAAGATGTTAAATGCGCCCCCGCCGAAAAAGGCTGGCACAATCAAGGGCAGAAACGTATCCACCCAGCCCGCTTCCTTAAACATGATGAACATCGGAATCATCGTGACCTGGGAAGGCAGCATCATCGTCGCGAGCAGCACCAGGAACAGCGTCTTTTTTCCCTTAAAGCGGAATCTGGCAAAGCCATAGGCGCACAGCGCGGAGGAAAAAACAGTTCCGATCAGAACCGGCACCAGAATCGTCAGCGTATTTCGCAAAAAAGTGAAGAACGGGATCGCCTGAACGGCATCGGAGTAGTTGCTCCACAGCCACTTCTCCGGGAAGAAGTTATCTTTAAACACTTCCGCCGGCGTCTTTAGGGATGTAAAAAAAGTCCACAACAGCGGCACGAGTACGACCGCAGCTCCGGCTATAAGGATCAGCAGGCTCAGGATCTGGGCCGGGCTGAATCTCTTGGTCGCAAGGTTCATCGTTGACGCCTCCTCGTATAGTATCTTTAAAAAGCTCTTTTAGGTTCATTTCCATCCCCCCGGGGGATGGAAAACAGCCTCCAAATTTCCAGCTTGTTCTTTGAAAATTCCATCAGGGACTGGACTTTCCGGTATGCCTCTGGACAATGGAACGTAGGGTCCATTCGGGGAAATCCTTCTGCCTCCAGTAGCATCGTCTACTCCTTAAGTCTGTTTCTCCGGTACGCGTCTGAGCTTCTTACCCGCTGGCTGTTCCCTTCGGCATCCCATGCCCGGTTTTAGCAGATCCGGGGCAGCTCATGGCCCGAAGTGTGTCCTCATACGCGAGGGTGATAGATCTGCGCGTGCGCCGGAGGCATCCCGGAGCGTCCATTCCCTGAATCCCTAGCGAAAGGAGGAATTTCACTTGAAGCTTTTTGTCGGTATTGACGTGAGCTCGCAAGAGCTCGAAGCGTGTTTCATGAACGCTGACGGTGACAAGCTTGAGACACTCACCGTCAAAAACAATTTGAATGGCGCCTCGCACTTGCGTGACCAAATCGTCGCTGCAGCGGACAAGTTGGCCGTCACCGAGATTCACATCGGCTTGGAAGCCACTTCCGTCTACAGCTGGCACCCTGCCATGTACCTGCATCAGGATCCAGCGCTTCGAGAGCGCAAGGCCAAGGTGTTCACCTTGAACCCCAAGCTCATCAGCAAGTTCAGAGAAGCCTATGCGGATATGGACAAGACCGACCGGCTCGACGCCTGGGTCATTGCGGATCGCCTGCGCTTCGGCCGCCTGACGACCACCATCGTCATGCAGGAGCAGTATGTCGCCCTTCAACGCCTCACGCGCATGCGTTTCCACTTGGTCCATAACTTGGCTCGCGAGAAGCAGTACTTCTTGCAGAACCTGTTCTACAAGTGCAATGCGTTTACAACCGAGGTCGACAGCTCCGTGTTTGGCCATGCGCTCATGGAGATGCTCTCCGAGAAGTTCAGCCTCGATGACATCGCCGAGATGGACGTGGCCGATCTGGCCGACTATCTGCGGGACAAGGGACGCAATCGTTTCCCCGATCCCGAGCGGGTCGCCCGCTGCATTCAGCAAGCTGCCCGCGCCTCCTATCGGCTGTCCAAGGTCGTGGAGGATTCGATTGACCTGGTGCTCGGCACCTCCATCGAATCCATCCGCAGCATCCAGAAGCAGCTCAAGGATCTCGACAAAGCGATCGAGCGGGTCCTCGACGGCATTCAAGGCGCTCAGTGCTTGCTGTCAGTGCCCGGCATCGGCAAAGTCTATGCAGCCGGTCTGCTCGGCGAACTCGGCGATATTGAACGGTTCAAGGATCAAGCCGCCGTCGCCAAGTACGCGGGTCTGACGTGGCGCAGGCACCAGTCCGGCGTCTTCGAGGCGGAGGACACCGCCCGCATCAAATCCGGCAACCGATTCCTGCGCTACTACCTCGTTGAAGCTGCCAACTCGGTTAGGATGCGCGATGAAGAATTCGGTGAATATTACCGGAAGAAGTATCACGAAGTGCCCAAGAATCAACACAAACGCGCCCTCGTCTTAACGGCAAGAAAACTCGTGCGTCTGGTCGATGTGCTGCTACGCAGCGGCCAACTCTACACGCCTCGAAGGAAGGTGAATAGCGCCAAGGATTAACGCCTCCTTTGCCTTAGTCCTTCACGAATTCCCAGTAAAAATCTGGTATCTGACATGGTTTTTGGCTGGGTTTGGTTTGATGCGCCCTTTTTTCGTGACTCCGCGCTCAACAGGCACGGGAAATTTCCAATTCGATTAAATCAACAGCTTGACATCATACCGCTGGACTTATAAGTTCTACATCAAGATCGGTTCAATAGTCGGCTTCATTTACTTTTTTGAATGGTCTTTATTAATCCTTGTCGTCGTCGCCTTGGTAGTAGACCCACATAGAAGAGCTGCGGATCACGAGGAGCGTAAAGACGAGGATGATGACAAACAGAATCCAGGACAGAGCCGAAGCGTATCCCATTTCGTAATCCTGAAATGCTTTGTTATACAAATACAGGTTGTAGAACAAGGTCGAGTTAAGCGGCCCGCCGTTGGTCATCACAAAAGCTTGGGTAAAATATTGAAATCCGCCGATAATCCCCATAATCAAATTGAAAAAGATCGTCGGAGAAATCATAGGCAGCGTAATGCTAAAGAAACGACGAAAACGGCCCGCTCCGTCCAACTCGGCCGCTTCATACAGCTCTTCCGGAACTCCCTGCAGTCCGGACAAATAAATAATGATGGTGTTGCCGATGCCCCAGATGCCCATGACGATCAGCGCTCCCAGCGCGTAGGAAGGATCCTGCAGCCAAGCGGGCCCCTGGATCCCTACCAAAGCGAGCGCCCGATTCAAAACGCCGTATTCCGGATTAAAAATCATCACCCACATCATCGAAACCGCCACCGCCGGGATCACCGAGGGCATAAAATAGATGAGCCGGAACAGCTTCATGCCCCGGGTGCGCATGTTGAGCAGCATAGCGGCAAACAGCGAGAAGATTTGATACAGCGGAACAGAAATCAACGCAAAAATAAAAGTGACTTTCAAAGACTGGTAGAACAATTCGTCCTGAAAGATCGCCTTAAAATTATCGAGACCCACCCATTCAATCGATTTGACCCCGGTGATGATGTCCCATTTGCTGAAAGCCAGCAGCAAGGAGAACAGCATAGGGCCAACGGTAAACAGCACAAGTCCAAGCAGCCAGGGAAGAATAAACAAATACCCGGACCATTCAGAATTTGATTTTCGCATGGCGACCTCCTTGATGAGGCGGGTGAAGCGTTTGTCCTGCTTACGCTCCACCCGCCGGGTGCTTATTTCTTATTTGATTTTGCTGTCTACGTTTTTGGCGGCCTCATCCAGCGCGCCTTTCACGTCCTGTTTATCCAGCAGCATTTTCTCCATCGCCTTCGAAAATTCCTCAACAAAGATAGGGCCGTTCGCCGAACGCATCGTCACCGGCTTCTTCGCGTAATTCATCATTTCAATCACCGGTTTGTCAGCAACCTCCGTCGCTTTTACCTGCTCCAATTCCGCCACGGTTGCAGGAAGCACTTTGCTGTTCTCGGCGCGGAGCTTTTGAGCGTTCGTTCCCGACAGCCACTTCACCAACTCATAAGCTTCTTGCTTATGCTTGCTGGCCGCGTTGATCGCCCAGCCGGCGCTGGCGATAATGCTGGTTCTCGTTCCGTCTGCCCCTTTTGGAATCAGGGCCGAACCGTACTGAACGTCCGATTTATCCAAATCCGATTTAATCCAACGCCCAGTGACCATCATTGCCAGCTTGTCGGTCATGAACATGGAGGCATCTCCGCCCATCGTTTCCGTATCCTGCGGCGTTGGCGACACGCGGTTCTCCCCTTTGGACAAGGCCACGTATTTCTCCAGCGCGGCCACAGTTTTCTCGTTGTTCATGAAGCCTTCGGCTTTCGTTCCGTCTTCATTAGCAATATCCGTTCCGTGATCCCAAAGGTAGGTATAGATCGGATATTCCCATTTCCCGGCGTTAAAGCCGAACTGCGTATATTTGCCGCCTTCTTTCTTCGTCAGCTTCTGGGCGGTAGCGATCAGATCGTCCCAAGTCCAATCGTCCGTAGGATACGGAATTTGCGCTTCGTCGAACATCCGCTTGTTGTACCATAGGGCCAGCGGATTGAAGTCCTTCGGCAAATAATACTGCTTGCCGTTGATATTCATATTTTCGATTAAGTCCTTCTGGAAAATATCCAATGAAAAAGAGCTGTCGTTCTTCAAATACTCGTCGAGTGGTTCAACGACCCCTTTATCCACGTATTTGAAGTAGTCGCCTTCGCCAATCAGGAACACATCAGGAGCCTGACCGGCGGCCAGGGAAGTGGTCAGCTTCGTCCCGTAGCCGTCGCTGGGAATCGGTTCGAACTTCACTTGAATATCCGAATGAGTTGCGTTAAATTCATCTGCCAATTGCTGCTCGTTAGCACCTGAGTTGACATCCCCCCAGACGGTGAAGGTCAGATTGACTTTCCCCCCGGATGCGCCTGCATCCCCGCCTGCGGCATTGTCCTTCCTGCCTCCGCAAGCCGACAGCACCAGCGCGGCGATCATGACTAAAACCAGTGTCGTATACCCTTTCTTTCTCATCGTTTAGACCTCCCTTAATAGGTTTAATAGGTTTGATATCTATATTGTAATTCTTGGTTGAAGCGAATCCGTTGTCCATGCACGAGCAACTCCATCTCACCCGGCTCCTCTGTCCGGATATGCAAATTGCTGTGGTCAAGGACAATTTCGAGGCGCCGCCCCTGCCAATAGAGCGGGAAGGACAACTCCTCCCATTGCTGCGGCAGGCGGGGATTCAAATGAAGCTCACCGCCCAGCATGCGTACGCCGGCGAATCCCATCACCACGCATTCCCAAACGCCCCCAAGCGAAGCGGAATGAATGCCGGCATCGGAGGAATGCATATAAGGGCCGAGATCAATTTCGGCGGCGCGTCGGAACAGCTCATACGCCAGCGTGCGGTCGCCGAGATCGTTGGCCAGAATGCAGTGCGTTGACATCGACAACGAGGAATCATGCAGCGTTTTTTCTTCGTAATAGTCGTAATTGGCTTTTTTCACATCCGGCCGAAAACGGTCTTCGAGCAGGAAAAACAACATCAAAACATCCGCCTGCTTCGATATCTGCATTTCCCCTACTTGATCGAGATTGTAATCGTCGAAAATACTGCCCACTCGGGCCTGACGTTTATACGGGGTAAGATCTATCTGCTTCTTGAGCAAATAGGTGTCGTCCTGCGGGATGATCCCTTCGCGGTTCGGCTGAGGCAAGTAAATAAGTCCGCCTTTGGTCTCCCACTCGGAAATGGCCTGCTCTAGGTTCAGCTTCGCGTTCAAGCGCTGGAAGAGTTCCATGTCCTCTTCCTGCAACGCGTAATAATACTGCTTCGCCAATTCGATGTTGAAATGAGCCATATAATTGGTAAATGCGTTGTTGTCGATATGCTCCTTGTATTCATCCGGGCCAACAACATCGTTGATCTCATAGCGTTGTTCAGCCTCATCCCACTCCAATCGGCTCGCCCAGAACGTTGCGGTATCAAAAATCATCTCAAACCCGCACCGGTTCATAAAATCACGGTCACCGGTAGCCTGGTAATAATGCCATACCGCGTAAGCGATGTCGGAAGTAATATGCTGTTCGATAAAACCGGACCAGATCTTCGTCTGCTCGCCGGTAACAACATCTACTGCACCCCATACGGGGGTCACTTCGCCGTCGCTTGGCCAGGCCGCCTCCCACGGGTACATCGCTCCGGCGTATCCGTTGTCACGCGCTTTTGCTCTTGCCCCTTCAAGCCCCAAATAGCGGTACTCCAGCAGGGAGCGGGCGATCGCCGGGTTGGAATAAATATAGAACGGCAGGATAAAAATCTCGGTATCCCAGAAGGAATGGCCTTTATATCCTTCTCCGCTTAAGCCTTTGGCTCCGATGCCCATCCGATGATCATGCGCCGGTGTCATGGCGACCAGATGATAGATGGCAAAGCGCAGAGCCAGCAGATCGAAGCTGCTCGCCGATTTAATCGAAAAATTGTAGCGTTCCCATACCGCGCTCCAAGCAGCCCGATGCCGGCGGAACAGCTCGTCGTAACCGGCAAGGCGCATCTCCTTCAACGTCTTCAGGGCCGTCTGCCGGATCGTTTCCAGCGTGGTTCCTTCTGGAAACTCCTTGTCACGGCTCGTATATACAGTGGCCAGCTTCTCAAAAACAAGCGTATCCCCCTCCGCGAGGTCGAGCGTATAAGTGACGCCCACCCGGCGGCGGTCAATGTCCATTTTCGGCGCGATTTCGGCTTTGTGACCGTTCACCTTTAACTCATGAACTGCCCCGAGCACAAAATCAATCTTCGACTCTGTCGTCGTCTGAATCAGTTCAAGATACGTTTTGTCATAAATACGCTTCTCGCCTTCATGGAAATGTTGGCTGCCGCTGTTTGTCACCTGCCCGTCAATTCCCGAGCTGATGGAAAGATTCGCGCCTCCCGCCAGCAAGCGGATCTCAACTCGGAATCCGATTTGATGCAGATGATCGAGCGAGACGAATCGCCGGAACACAAAGCCGATTTTCTTGCCGGAGTGTTCCCACACAAAACAGCGAACCAGCTCGGCATCGCGAAGATTAAGTCTCCGCTCGTATACGGTCACGGTGCCAACCTCAAGGGACAACCGCCTGCCATCAATCCGGATGTCCAGCTTGGTCAGATCGGCTGCATTGGGCAATTCGCTGACCTCGAACTCGTCGAATTTATTAAACGTACCGTTCACAAACAAATTTCTTTTCTCTCCGATATAAGGCTCTTCCGTCGCCGAGCGAAGCCCCATATAACCGTTGCCAAGCGACATGATGGCTTCGCATTTTCCAAGGGCCAACGGATCAAAGCGAACCTCGGAGAACACCCAATTTTCCAGCTCCTCCGTCGTTTTGGGATTGTAGCTTAACATAAGTCAATTCCTCTCCAGCAATCAGAATTTGTCTTTCCCTCGCGCCATTTGAAAGCGCGATCGAAAACGTTTTCGAACAAAGGACAAAAAATTCGAAAACGATTTCGAACCGGATAAAATAAAAAAGCAATTGCTAACCGAAAACGTTTTCGAACCCATTATTGCACCTTCACGGACTCTCTGTCAATAATCTCGAACGAAAGAATTTTATGAAATCCTTCGGTTCGATTTTCGAGCATTTTCACAACTTCTTCAAAAGCCGAATATCCGATCTTCTCAAAATCCTGGCGGACTGTCGACAATTTAGGGGTCGTATAGCTGGACAGCACGATGTCGTCAAACCCCATAATCGATAGTCGCTCTGGAATCGAAACGCCCAATTCCCGGCAACGGGTCATAAAGCCGATCGCCATCAGATCGCTGGCAGCAAACACAGCCGTCACCTGAGGATGGTTCTGCAGATACGATTCAGCAGCGTGATAGGCTTCTTCCTCCTTAAAATCGGCGTCGATCACTCGGTCAGGATCATATGGCAAACCAGCCGCCTCCAAGGCTTCGCGATATCCTTGCAGCCGCTGTATACTAACCGCGGCAAAGCTGTGCCCGTTAACCATCCCGATATGCCGATGACCCTTGCTGATCAAAAATTCCACCGCTTGCTTGGCGGCATTGACGTTGTCCGTGGAAACGGAGCCCGTCTTCGGCCCAACGATATCCGCATCAACCACCATGCAGGGCAGTTCGCTGTTCACCAACTCGTCGAAATAGGGATCTGTTGTACGAAGGCCTGCAATGACAACCCCGGCGATTTTATTTTCCTGACAAAATTGCCAGTAGGACTTGTCCTGCTGCTCGGACAGACTGCGCGTATAGATGACCACTTCATAGCGATAGTGCTGGGCGGCAGCGTACACCCCGCTCATGATCTGAAACAGCACACCGTCTTTACCGTTGGCCTGCTCGAAGTTGGAAATGATTAGCGCGATTGTCTTCGTCACCTTATGCTTTAGGTTTTTCGCCAACCGATTGGGAAAATAGTTTAATTCCTGCGCGGCCTGCATCACCTTTTGTCGCGTCGTCTCGCTGACGTCGGGATAACCGTTTAACGTCTTCGACACAGCGGCAATAGATACGTTGGCCAGCTTGGCTACATCTTTTATCGATACCATCTGACTCACCACGACTTCATGTATTATTTCAGCCGCACGAAAGACCTGCAAAGGTCCTCGTGCGGCTTCATGATCTACCTATTTGAAACGTCCAGCAAATCCAACTTATCCTTCTTCCGGATACATCGATTTCCGCAGATTTTGAATCTCTTCGCTCTCCAGATATTCGTCGTATGTCATAACGCGATCAATGATGCCGTTTGGCGTAATTTCAATGATGCGGTTGGCGATCGTTTGGATGAACTGATGGTCATGCGACGTGAAGAGGATCGTGCCATCAAAGTCGATCAACCCGTTGTTGAGCGCCGTAATCGATTCAAGATCGAGGTGGTTGGTCGGCTCGTCAAACAACAGCACGTTTGCGCCGTTCAGCATCATTTTGGCCAGCATGCAGCGAACCTTCTCGCCCCCGGACAATACGCTCGCTTTCTTCAGCGCTTCTTCGCCGGAGAATAGCATCCGTCCAAGGAAGCCGCGCAGGAACGTTTCGTCCTGATCCTTCGGCGAATATTGGCGCAGCCATTCCACCAGATTCAGGTCCACCCCATCGAAATAACGGGAGTTGTCCTTCGGAAAATACGCCTGCGAAGTTGTAATCCCCCAGCTGTATTCCCCGCTGTCGGCTTCCAACTCGCCCATGACGATTTGGAACAACGTTGTTTTCGGCACGCTGTTGGGTCCGACGAAGGCGATTTTGTCGCCTTTGTTTACGACGAAGCTGACGTTATCCAAGACCTTTTCGCCTTCGATCGTTTTGGTCAGCCCGTCCACGGTCAGCAGCTGCTTGCCCGCTTCACGCTCTGCCTTGAAGTGCAGGAACGGATATTTCCGGTTGGACGGACGGATGTCCTCCAGCGTAATTTTCTCGAGCTGCTTCTTCCGCGAGGTCGCTTGCTTCGATTTCGAAGCGTTCGCCGAGAAACGTTGAATAAAGGCTTGCAGCTCCTTGATCTTCTCTTCCTTCTTCTTGTTGGCGTCCCGCTGCATTTGCAGCGCCAACTGGCTGGATTCGTACCAGAAGTCGTAGTTGCCGACGTACAACTGGATTTTACCGAAGTCGATATCCGCGATATGCGTACATACCTTATTCAGGAAGTGACGGTCATGGGATACGACGATAACGGTGCCTTCGTAGTCCATCAGGAAGTTCTCCAGCCACTGGATCGATTCGAGGTCCAAGTGGTTCGTTGGTTCGTCCAGGAGCAGGTTATTCGGGCGACCAAACAACGCTTGCGCCAACAGCACGCGCACCTTCTCGTTGCCGCTCAGCTCGGCCATCTTCTTATCGTGCAGCTCGCGTGGAATGCCAAGGCCAATCAGCAGCGCCGCTGCATCCGACTCGGCTTCCCAGCCGTTCAACTCAGCGAATTCGCCCTCCAGTTCGCCTGCACGCAGGCCGTCCTCTTCGGAGAAATCGGGTTTGGCGTACAGCGCATCCTTCTCTTTCATAATCGAATACAACCGGCCGTGACCCATGATCACCGTTTCCAGCACGGGGTACTCGTCGTATTCATAGTGGTTCTGCTTGAGGACCGCTAAACGTTCGCCCGGCGTCATAAACACTTCGCCTTGGTTGGGCTCGATCTCGCCGGAGAGAATTTTCAGGAACGTCGACTTGCCCGCCCCGTTGGCCCCGATCAAACCGTAGCAGTTGCCGGGGGTGAATTTTATATTTACATCTTCGAAAAGTGTCCGTTTTCCATACCGGAGCGTCACACCGTTAGTACTGATCATGTTAGGCATTACCATCCTTTTTTTCATTATCGAACTACTGGCTCAATATTATAGCATACATTAGCCCTTAAGTTGAGCATTGTCAGGATATTGCAGGCTTTGGGCAAAAAAATACCTCCAACCTTCCCAAAGGAAGGTCAGAGGTAGGAGAGCTTATTCAACCACGGTATAACCTGTGGTGTTCTCCAGAATCTCGACGGAGAAGGTGCTGCCGTCCGCGTTCCGCGTAACGCGAACCGACAAGTGCCCGCCGCCGATCGCGATATGCGTTGCCTCCAGCTGGTTCATGCCTTGCACAAGGAACGGCGACAATACGATTTCCCGGCGGAGCGCATCGGGGTACAGCCCCAGCATCGCCTGCAGGAAGACGATCGATGTGCCGGCCGCCCAAGCTTGCGGCGAGCAGGTCGTCGGATACGGAACCGGATGGCCCAGACCCGCGTCATGACCGCAGAACAGCTCCGGCAAGCGCTGGTACTCGAAATGCACCGAAGCGTTCAGCAATCCCGAGATAACTTGCTCCGCCTCCTGCTTGAAGCCGAGCTTGCCAAGGCCAAGCAAGATCATGGCGTTGTCATGCGGCCATACGCTGCCGTTATGATAACTCATCGGGTAATAGCCGGTAGATTCTGTACTCATGGTCCGAATGCCGTACCCGTTAAACATATCCGGCTTCATCATCCGCCCGGCCTGCGCCTTGGCGCGAGAAGCCTCGGGCATTCCGCTCATCAGCAGATGCCCCGGATTCGAACTGACGCTGCGGACTTGGCGCAAATCTTTGTCCAAGGCGATCGCGTAGCATTGCTCGTCCTCCATCCAGAAAGCCGACTCGAACCGCGCTTTCAGTTCTTCCGCTTCCGCCTCCAGCCGGCGGGCCGTCTCCGGCTCACCCATCAGCTCGAACAGCGGCGCCAGCGAATGCTTCGCCTGGTAGACGTACCCTTGCACCTCAGCCAGCGCAATTGGCGAATCCGCGTAAGCTCCGTGTTCGTGCATAATCGAATTGGCGGAATCCTTCCAGCCCTGGTTCGGGAAGCCTTTGTCCGCTTCCTGCTTATAAGCCATAAACCCTGAGCCCGACTGCATGGACGCATCGATATAAGCCAATGCGCGCATTATGTTCGGCCGCAACTCCTCCACCAAAGCGAGGTCGCCGGTCCAACGGTAGTATTCGCCGATCAAAACAAGGAACAACGGTGTTGAATCGATCGTGCCGTAGTACGGGGAGAACGGCGATTGTTTCGTGGTCACCAGCTCGCCGAAGCGGATCTCGTGCATGATTTTGCCCGGCTGTTCGTCTCGCCACGGGTCGACCTGCTCCCCCTGATAGGCCGCTAACGTTCTTAACGTTCCCACGGCGTGCCGAGGGTTAATCGGGAGCATGAAGAGCGAGGTGATCAAGCTGTCCCGGCCAAACGGAACAGCAAACCAAGGCAGTCCCGCAACCGTCGTCTCACCGTAGCCGATATCCGTCGTCAACATACGCAAGTCCTGTACCCCGCGCCGGTACAATTCGTTAAATACCGGGGAATCGGAAGCGATACGGGTGTTGTCCGCATACCAAGCTTCGTACGACTGCTCCAGCCGCTGCAGCCCTTCATCAAAACTAAGCGGCGTGTCCGCTGGAAGCAGCTTGTCCGCCATCGGGACAACTTGAAACGTAACTTGCCATGTCTCTTGGATCTTCAAGGACAATGGGAACGTAACCGTCCCGCCGTCATCCGCCCGTCCGCCTTTAGCGTCCCAGGCGATCCGCGTTTGTCTTGTTTCCTGATCTGCTCCAAGATACCGGAACGTCATATTCTGATCCCCGACGACAACTCCTTCCACCTTGCCAACTTCCCCCGTGCGGTATTTGCGAACCAGGAACATGTCTTGAAAGTCCGCATCGAACGAAACGGATACATCAAAGGCGATCTCCCGTGGAAAATAATTCGTCAAGGCAATGCGTTCATAAAGTCTGCCATTATAGATGAAGCGGTCGCGTGTAACTTCAATCGCTCCGTCATCCTTGGCTTCCTTGATAAGCCGGAAGCTGGCTACATAACTTTTGTCGCCTGCGGAAGACAGAAGCACGGGCTTCCCGCCGTCCACCTCCAGCTCAAAGCGGCTTAAGAAGCGCGTATCCTGCGCGTATAATCCAAATCCCTGCTCATTGTGCCGGCCAATGTCGCCGTTCAGCCCAGAGAGCATAAACAGCTCCCCTTCTTTGATTACGCGGTAATCCATCGTTAGCCTCCTTAAGTTGTGATATCAACCTTTAATGCCGGCGTTTGAGATGCCCTCGATGTACTGCCGCTGGAACAGGAAGAAGAAGAGGATAATCGGCAGCGTCGACAATACGACGCCGGCCATAATCAGCGACGTATTTTCGAAGAATTGGTCCTTCACACTGTTCAGACCTACGACAAGCACGTACATATCCGGCTTATTCGTCAAAGTACTCGGAATCAGATAACTGTTCCAGGTTCCGGCAAATGCCAAAATCGCCATCGTAATCAGCGACGAACGGGCCAGCGGATAAACAATCTTCCAGAAGGCGCCCATCTTCGTCAGACCGTCAATCCGGGCCGCCTCCAAAAATTCGTTCGGCACCGAAATAAAGAACTGACGGAGCATAAAAATATACAGTCCCTGATACAGGAACGGGATGGTCAAAGCCCAAAACGTGTTGAGCCAGCCCAACTGAGCCATGTTGACATAGACCGGGATCAAGATCATATGGTAAGGCACCATCATCGTCGCGACCACGATCCAATAAATGACCGATTTCCCCCGGAAATTCAGCTTAGCCAGTGCAAACCCTGCCATCGGATTAATCACCATATTCCCAAGCACCACCACACCGGTCATGATGATCGTGTTCAGAAACCAGCGCGGTACATTGTAAGCTTCATTCGTAAAAAACAGTTTGAAGTTATCCAGCGTCCAGTTTGCCGGCGAAGTGAGTGTATTCACGAAACGCATCGGCAATACGGAGGAATACAACGTATAAATAAAAGGGATGGCAAACAGAAGCCCCAGAACGATCATGCCGAGGTAAAGGAACGGCCGACCTATGCGCGTACGGCTTTTCATGTTCTCACTCCTTCACGTCCAGGAATTTTTTTTGCAGGTACGTAATCAGCATAATGATGATAAAGAACAGGACAACGGCCGCACTTCCGTACCCGATGTTCATGTAACGGATCCCGTGTTGGTAGAAGTAGGTGACGACTGTACTAGTTGCTCCAGCCGGAGTTCCCAGCGCCCCGTACCTAGAAATGGCGGCGATTTGGTCATAGATTTGAAATCCGGCGATCGTAGACACGGAGACGATAAAGAACGTGACCGCCTTCAATGAAGGCACCGTAATATAGCGGAATTTATTCCACTTCGAGGCGCCGTCGATCTCGCTTGCTTCGTACAAGTCTTTGGGAATTTCCTGCAGGCCGGACAAATAGACGATCATCGTAAACCCGGCTTGCTGGAAGATAAACAGAATGCATACAAACAGCAGCGCGTACTTCGTATCGGCGTACCAGGTAACATTGCCGAATCCCAGCGTGCCGAAGAAATTCGTCAGGAACGTCCCTTGCTTAAACAGCATCATAAAGACGGTGGTAATCGCAATTTGCGAAGTGATGTAGGGTAAGAAAAAGACCGTCCGGAAGATGCCCTTGCCCTTGAGCTTCTGGTTAACGAGCAATGCGAGAAACAAGCCCAGTATCGTTTGCAACGGGATCGAAACCACCACGATCTCCAGGGAATGGAGCAGGGCACGGAAGAACTCCCGGTCATGAAGAATTTCAATATAATTGCTTAACCCGATAAACTTGGCTTGATCCAGCGAGGCAAAGTTGGCATCCTGAAAGCTTCTGACAAAAGACTGAATGAAAGGATATAAAAACCACCAGGCCCATAAAAGCAAAAAAGGCAGGGTAAACAACCAGCCTAATGTCAGATCCGAATCGGCGATGGAACGAAACACGGATTGCCGATTTTTATTGTTTTTCACGGGTAACACCTCGTTTCTGCTTTCTTGCGGATAAAGTAAAAAAGGTACCGCTCTCTCTGAAACTTGCCTGATCAGGAGAGAGCGGCTGCTTATCAAGGAGCAAATGGAACTTAGTTAAACTGACTTTGGATATCGTCAAGAATTTGCTGCGCCGTCTTGCCGGATCCGCCGAGAATCAGGCCTTCCAGCTCTTGCACAAGCGCATCGGTAAAGCGTTTCGTATCCGTTGGATATTCGAAGTCCGTGCTGTATTCCAGCGCTGGCTTCAATGCGCTGAACTCCGGATTTTTCTCGAAGTATTGGCCGGACAGCGAAGTTAATGCCGGGTTAAAGCCCAGATCCATAAAGGCTTTTTGCGTTTCGTCGTTCGTCATGTAGTAAGCCGCTTTCAACGCTGCTTCTTTGTTTTTGGCGTCCTTCAGCACAATATAAGCGTCGGAGCTCATCGTGCTGCCGTTGGTCGTCCCTTTAGGAATCGGCAAAGCCACATATTTCAGATCCGGATTTGCGTCCTTCAGGTAACCTTTGTACCAGTAACCGCCGGTACTCATCGCACCTTTCTCGTTGCTGAATACTTCGCCGTCCCAACCAAAGCCTAACGATTTCGGTGTTACCGCAATGCCTTCTTTGTACATATCGACGATCAGTTCCAGCGCTTTGACGTTCTCTGGAGAATTGATCGTTTTGCCGTAGCCCCAGCCGCCGCCGAAGCTTTTCACATAGTTGGTGATATGGAAGGCGTCCAGGTTCACAATGATGCCTTTCACGTCGCCTTTATTCAGCACTTTGGCTGCTTGAATCACTTCATCCCAGGTCGTAGGATAGTCCCCAAGCCCGGCGCCTTTCCACATCTTCTCATTGATCAGGAACATCGCAGGCATGTCCGTATTCGGGATGCCGTACATTTTGCCGTCAACCTTCCAGATGTTCTTCGAAGATTCCGGGAAGCGGCTCATATCGATGCCCGTACTTTGGATCAGATCATCGATGGGCGTAAACAGATTTTTATTGATGTATTCATACGCGCCTTCGTTGGACATCTTGATAAAGTCCGGTGCGACGCCCGCGGCGATTTCCCCCGGCAACGTATTCCAAAACTGCTCACTGCTTGGGTACTGCTTGATCTTCAACTCAATATCCGGGTAAACCGTGTTGATCTTATCAGCTGCGGCTTGATAGATCGCCAAGTCTTGGGCGGTTCCCCAGAACCCGAAGTTGACGGTGACTTTTTGTCCCGGTTTCGTCTCGCTTCCCCCTGTATTGTCAGCGGTTTTGCTGCTTCCGCAAGCGGTCAAGCCTACGACAGCGGCAAGGCACAAAATCAGCAGAGCTGAAAGTGTTCTTTTTCTGGCTTTCATTGTTGTTGCCTCCCTTTTGATCACTTCTGTCTTTCTTGCTCCTTAAGCATAAACACCCCTAAACACAAAAAAAATTAATCAAATATTGATTAATTTTAGATTTTCGCCTCGATTTTTAGTTGATCGTTGCAGGCGGCGGTATAAGTTTTTAATACAATCACACTTTTTTATCTGATTTATGCTTCTTTTTTATCCTTCTTCATTGCGATATTGCTTCGGAGAGACTCCCGTATACTTGTTGAATACGATTGCAAAATGCGCCTGATTGCTAAACCCGACTTTCTCGGCGACCTCGTAAATTTTATAGCGGTAATCTTTTAACAGCTCTTTGGCTTTATTGATGCGCAGCTCATTAATATAATCAAACAAGCCTTGCCCTACTTCCTCTTTAAACAGGCGGCTGACATAATTTGGGCTGACTTGGAACAGGTCGGCAAACAGCTTCAGGGAGAGGCTGTCTTGATAATGATGCTCGATGTACTCCAAAATATTGCGGATCAACTGGCTGTACCCTTTGAAAGAAGCGTTGGTCCCTCCGCCAAGCCGCTGTTCAAAAACAGTCCGGTATGCGCTGGACATTTGCTCGAAATCTTCAAAAGCCCCGCGGGCGGTGAGTTCTTCCTCCGCCTCTGTTTTGGCCTTGCTCCCGTTTCGGTCCATCATAAATAACAAGCCTTCGTACACTTTTTGCACCTCTGCCTCGTCCAGACACTCCTCCGTCCGGATCAGATTCTCCCAGCGCGACAGCCCATCCATGAACTTCTCGTGCGCATGCTCGGCCAAGGCTGACTTCATTTGCTTCACATAAACCTCCGCTTGCTCCAAGGCCACCTCGCTTCGCTCCTTCTGGTGGCTGTAATAGAAAATCGAGGATTCCGGATGGTAAAAATGGTGCGACAACGCCTGCAGCGCTTGTTTGTACGCCGTGGGCACTTGCTCGAATCGGTCCACCCAATCGCTGATGCCCAGCACAATATCAATATTCACGAAACGCTTGAGCGTGGAACTGATCCGTTGCACGATGTCGTTGACGCGCGTCAGCGAAGCGAGCAGACTCTTCAGTTCGCTGTTGCTGATCAGGAGGGCGGACAGCCGCTCGTTTAATGGCACGAACTCGATCTCCCGCTCCGCCGAAACCATTTCGTTCACCATATTTTGCACGGTATTCCCGAGTACGGACTGCGACGATTCGCTGTATCTTTGCAGCACCTTGTCATAGTTTTTAATTTTGAACAACACAACGTAGATGTTGCCTTCTTTTAACCGTGATTCCGAGAGCTCATGCTGGATACCGGTGCCGTACAGCAGGCCGCTGAGCAGCTGCTCCTTGTGATTTGTCGCCCTTGGGGGTTGTGAAGGAATAGGGGCGGTCCCGAGTTGCTCGCGGATGTTCTGCAGCATGCCAATCAGCTCCCGGTCATTGATGTCCGGCTTATGAAAATAATCGAGCGCCCCCAGCTTCATCGCCTCCTTCACAAACCCGAAGTCGTCAAAGCTGCTCAGGACCACCACCTTGACGGGCAGCTCCTGCTCTTTGATCCGGCGCAGCACTTCAAGCCCGTCCATTTTCGGCATTTTGATGTCCAGCAGCACGACATCCGGCTGCTCGCTGGCGATCAACCGCAACGCCTCAGCTCCGTCTCCAGCCTCGCCGATGATCTCCACGCCTTCGGCTTGCCAATCGATCGCCGATTTAATGCCGATTCGCACCAGCGGCTCGTCGTCTACAATCAATATTTTCATTTGCTGTCCCCTCCCCCTGCCGTTTCATTCGAAATGACTGGAACCCGAATCAGCGCCACAGTTCCCCCCTGCCTTCCGGGGGCAAGCCATAAGCCGTATCCCGGTCCAAAATGCAGACGTATCCGGCTTCGAATATTCTGAATGCCAATCGAGTTGAATCCATCTCTGGAGATTTCCTTATACCCTGGCTTGGCATGTAACCCGCCATCTTCCGGGAACCCGCGGCCGTTGTCCGCCACTTCCACGTACAGGTCGCCTTGCCGTTCATAAATGGAAATGTCCAGCTTCCCTTTATAATCAATTCCCTCAAATCCATGGAAAATCGCATTTTCCACCAGCGGCTGGATCAGGAATTTCAACGTTTTGTATTCGGTGACGCCCGGGTCAATCGAATACGTCACCTCAAACTTGTTGAAGTACCGGAAATCCAGAATTTTGGCATAGCTCTGGACAAATACGACTTCCTCAGCGATGGGAACAAAGTTCTCATCCGTCTTCATGCTGAACTTCATTACAGAAGCGAAAGCTTGCAGCGCCTCTTCAATTCCGGAAGCGCCTTGCACTTTGGCCATCCACTTGATCACATTTAAGGTATTGTATATAAAATGCGGGCGGATTTGCGATTGCAGCGCGTCCATCTCCAGCTTGCGTTTCTCTTCCTCTTTCTCGTAAATCCGCGCAATCAGACTGCGAATTTCCTGCAGCATCTGATCGATCGTACTGCTGATCACCCCAACCTCATCGCTTTGCCGCGTATCGAACCTGACATCGAGCTGGCCCTGGGCGACCAGCTTCATTTTGCGGTTCAATACGGCCAAAGGCTTCATAATTCGCGTGGCAATGCGCAGGGAGATCAGGATCGACAAGACCAGCAGCAGGAGGAGCGTACCGGCCATGATGGCCACCAACTGGTACACAATGGAGTACAGGTCGTCCTTCGCAATCAGGGTCACCGCATGCCACTCGGCCACCTGAGACGGAGAAGAGATCATATACAGCTTTTGGTTGATCCACATTCGGGTCGTACCGGTCCGGCCGGACGGCTCCTCCTGAAAGCCGCTCCCAAACACGGCGGAGGCCGCCTTGCCGATCTCTCCGCTGTTTGAGCTTCGAATAATCATCCGATCTTCATCCAGCAAATAGAAGTTGGATTTTTCCGCGAACGCTGTATTACTCCACAACGTCTTCAGCTTGTCCGCCGAGATGTTGAAGACAATAAATCCGAGCCGTTCCTTGGTATACGGATCCATAATGGCCCGGCCCGCGGATACGACCGGAAGGCGGTGCGGCGATAACAGCTCGTCGTAATGAATACCCGTCGTGACAAACTGCCCGTTCCCTTCTCGTATTTTGCGGATAAACGCCTCCTGTAAATAAGTGGTTTTGAAATATTGATAGTTGATATACTCGCGGTTGCTGCGGCCGATAATCGACTGATCATGCTCATGAAAAATAACGACCGAATCCACCAAATCAGAATATAGCATGATCCCGCTTTGAATCAATCCGTTAACCTTATCGAAGTCCCGACCGCGTTCCAGCAGCGGATAAGGGACCTGGGTATAGTCCTTCTTCATGATTTGGTACACGCTTTGCTCCTGGATGGGAAACATGGACAACCTTTGTAACGGCTGCAGAGACGTATCAATATTGGTCACGATTTGCTTGTTGTTCTCCACCGCCGCATCCAGCATCACGTTTCGGTTCTTGTCGACATAAATCCATGACACGATCCCGCCGATCAAGATGAGCGGAATGAGAATAAAGACGGAAAAGGCAGCGATCAGCTTCTTCTCCAAGCTCAGTTGTGACAGTTTCTGCCGGGTGAATATCATCATCATTACCTCTCCAGAATAGATCGCCCCGCTCCGCTTGTCCGAAATTGCTTTGGCGTCATGCCGACAAATTCCTTAAACAACCGGGTGTAGTAACTCTGACTGCAAAATTTAAAATGAAATGCGATTTCGGAAATGGAACGGTTCGTATAGATAAGCATGTGTTTCGACTCTTCAATCTTGCGGCTGTTAATGTATTTCATCAGCGGCAATCCGGTTTCCCGGCGAAAACGATCGGACAAATAACTCGGATGAACGCCAAGGTGACCCGCAATGAGCGGCAAGGTCAAATCGTCAAAAATATGCTGCCGGATATAATGGATGGCCAGCTTCACCAGATGGGAGTACGGCAGCTCCTCCCTTTCCCGCTGAATCGTCATCACGAACTGCACCAGCATCTCGTATTCGAATTGGGCCAGCGCTTCGAGATCGTTAAGCCTTTCGATCTCCAATATTAGAGTATCACTTAAGTGAAAAGCAATCTCCGGATCGACCCCGCCCTGGATAATCGCCCTTGTAAACAAAGTGCAGGAGGCGATGAGGGCGTTTTTTTTGGAGCGCAGCGGATAGGTTGCCAACACCGCAGCTTCAAGCTCGTTGATTTTTCGCATCACCTGAAGTGCTGTTGCTTCGTCCCCCATCCGGACCGCTTCCAGCAGCTCCTGTTCGTAGTCTACCGGAGGATGGACAAAACGATCCTGGAGTGCCTGCATTTTCGATGACCGATAATACGTATGACCCTGTTGAAGATTCATCATATCCCACCTAAAAATTTTGACAATTATCTAAAGAATTTAGTATTACATTACCGCTTTAGGTTCTAAAATTCAATCATAACGACCAGGAGGGATCTAACAACCATGACTTGGAAATTAACGAATTCGGACGTTTCACAGCCAGAGCTGTTGAATATGGAAAGTATCTTTGCGCTCGGCAACGGGTATTTGGGCGTGCGGGGCAACTTTGAAGAAGGCTACGGTAAGCAAATGACCAGCATCCGCGGCACTTACTTGAACGCATTTCACGATGTGATCGAAATTCCTTATGGCGAGAAGCTGTTTGCTTTTCCCGAAACGCAACAGAAGCTGGTGAACAACATCGATGCTCAAACGGTGCTGATCTATTTCGGCGAGGAGGATGAGCCTTTCCGTCTGGATCAAGGCAAGATTACGGAATTTCAGCGGACGTTGCATATGGATCAGGGATTTTCGGAGCGAAGAGTGCATTGGACGTCTCCAACCGGCAAAGAAGTGCGTCTGACCTTCCGCCGTCTCGTCTCCTTTACGCACCGTGAATTGTTTGCCATTCATATCAAGCTGGAGCCGATCAACTTTAGCGGCCCGGTCAAAATCGTCTCTACGCTAAACGGTAATGTCAAAAACTACACCAATCCCAATGATCCGCGGGTTGGAGCAGGCCATGCGGAACGGATGACCGTGGTGGAAACTGGAACGCGAGGCGAATACGGCTACGTCGTGGACGAAACGATGGTTTCCAAAATGAAAGCCGCTTGCGTCACCCGCCATCAGTTAACTGCCGATGCAGAGATCGCGCTGGATACAAAGGACGGAGAAATAGTTTATACGGCAACCTTCGCTCTGAACGGCCCTGTTGAATTTACAAAATTCAACGTATATACGGACACTCTCCGCCATGGCGAAGGATTCCAGGAGCGGGCGTTTGATCTGCACGAGCGCTTGTCCGGCTTGTCCTTTGGCGATTTGCTCGCAGAGCAGACGGGGTATCTGAACGATTATTGGAAATCGGCCGACGTCATCATTCAGAACGATGAGAAGCTGCAGGAAGGCATCCGCTTCAACCTGTTCCAGCTGCTGCAATCCGCCGGCCGGGACAAGTACAGCAACATCGCCGCCAAAGGCTTAAGCGGAGAAGGTTATGAAGGCCATTATTTCTGGGACACGGAAATTTATATGTTCCCGGTCTTTTTGATGACCCAGCCGGAGCTGGCCCGTCAGCTGCTCTTATACCGTTACTCCATCCTGGACGATGCCAGAGCAAGAGCGCGGGAAATGGGACATAGCAAAGGCGCGTTGTTCCCTTGGCGCACCATTTCAGGGACCGAATGCTCCTCGTTCTTCCCGTCGGGCACAGCACAATATCATATCAGCGCGGACATCGCCTACAGCTATGTCCAATACTACCTTGCCGCGCAGGATCGGGATTTCCTGCTGAACTACGGCGCGGAAGTGCTGATCGAAACGGCGCGGTTATGGGCTGAAATCGGGCATTATTACAACGGTGCATTCCACATTGATGAAGTCACCGGGCCGGACGAATATACCTGCTGCGTGAACAACAACTACTATACCAACGCTATGGCCAAGCATAATTTGAAATGGGCGGCCAAAAGCTGCGCGATCCTGAAAGACTACGATGGAGCAGGCTACCAGGCGCTATGCGCGAAGCTTGGCGTTACGGACGACGAAATCGCCGCTTGGGAAGCGGCAGCTGCAGCGATGTTCCTGCCATATGATGAAGCTCTGGGCATCAACCCGCAGGATGATACGTTCCTGCGCAAGGCCGTTTGGGATTTTGCCAATACGCCAAAAGAAAACTATCCGCTGTTGCTGCACTACCATCCGCTGACCCTTTACCGGTACCAGGTGTGCAAACAGGCGGACACCGTGCTGGCCCATTTCCTGCTGGAGGACGAGCAGTCCCTGGAGACGATCCGCCGTTCCTACGATTATTACGAACGGATCACGACCCATGACTCCTCCTTGTCCTCTTGTATCTTCAGCATTATGGCGGCCAAGATCGGCAATCTGGACAAAGCGTACGAGTATTTCATCGAAACGGCGCGGCTGGATCTGGACAACACGCATGGCAATACGAAAGATGGTCTGCATTTGGCAAACATGGGCGGCACTTGGATGTCGATCGTGTACGGCTTCGCCGGCATGCGGCTGAAAGAAAGCGGCCTGTCTCTTGCCCCAGCGATCCCGCGGGATTGGGAGCAATACGCCTTCCGCCTGACGTTCCGCGGCCGTCTGATTTCCGTGCGTATCGAGAAAGGAGACGTCACCCTGGAGCTGACCGAAGGCGACGCCATCGACATTCAATTGTACGGAGAAACCGTGACATTGCAGCCGGATCGCGCTGTTTCGCGTCCTCTGGCAAACCTTGAACTACATTGAGAAGGAGCGGTTAGGATGGATAACAACCAAACGAAATCTTTACAAGCAGTGATCTTTGATTTGGACGGGGTCATTACGGACACCGCCGAATATCATTACCAAGCGTGGAAAGCCATTGCCGAAGAATTGAACATTCCCTTTACACGCGAGTTTAATGAAAATCTGAAGGGCGTATCCCGCCTCGATTCTTTAAAGCTGCTGCTCAGCCAAACGACCACCCCCGTTCATTACAGCGAAGCGGAGATGAATGAGCTGGCAGCGCGCAAGAACAACCTTTACGTCAAGTTGATCGAGAAAATTACGCCAGCCGACCTGTTGCCGGGAATCTCCGGGTTTCTAACGGAGCTGCGGGAAGCCGGGATCAAGACCGGGATCGCTTCCGCCAGCAAAAACGCCCAAACCGTCCTTGACGGTCTGGGCGTGACAAGCTGGTTTGATGTGATTGTGGACGTGACCCGCTTAAAGAACAATAAGCCGGATCCGGAGATTTTCCTGACCGCGGCGGCCCAACTCGGAGTAGAGCCGGCGGCCTGCATCGGCGTGGAAGACGCCGTTTCCGGAGTCGACGCGATCAAAGCCGCGGGCATGTTCGCCGTCGCCATCGGCGCAGCGGAGCAGTTCCCGAAAGCCGACATCGTGCTGCCCAGCACCGCCAAGCTCAGTTTGCGGGATCTGATGGAGCATTTTGCGGTAAAAGCGTAGAGCAGCTTCTACTCCCCCGGCCATCGCAAGGTTTCCCCGTGATGCAGCAGCCGGATCGTATCCTCAGAGAAGCCAAGGCGGATCCGTTCCTTCTCCAGACGGTCAAGCGCCTCCCGCGCGGTATCATCGGCCAGCCGGAAGGTGCCGTAATGCATCGGAATCATGAGCTTCGCCTTGACATCAACGAACGCTTGCAGCGCCTCCTCCGGCGTGGTATGCTGGCTCGTCATGAACCATTCCGGCTCATAAGCGCCGATCGGCAGGAGCGCCACATCGATCTGAAAGCGCCTGCCGATTTCGGCAAACCCGCGGAAATATCCGCTGTCTCCGGCAAAATAGATGACCGGCGGTTTCTTCTCCACCTTGCTTGGCACCGGCTCCAGGACGTAGCCGCCCCAATGCGACGTATTCGTATCAAATGGCGTGCGGCGCGTCCAGTGCTGGGTGGGGACAAAGGAGATGTCGACCTCCCCAATGCGTACGCGCTCCCACCAGCTCATCTCATGGACGTTATAGAACCCTTTCCGCCACATCTTCCGCCCAAGGCCGACAGGGACAATGATCGTGGTGTCCTTGCTATAAATCCGGCGGATCGAAGCAAAATGCATATGATCATAATGGGAATGAGAGATCAGGATCACGTCGATGGGCGGCAGTTGATGAATGGGGATCCCCGGCTCGGTAAGCCGACGTTGAAATCCCATCCGCATGGCCCAGACGGGATCGGTAACGATATTAAGACCTTGATATTGGATCAGGAACGTAGAATGGCCGATCCACGTAATCGTGCTCTCTTCACGGTTCGCCTGCAAATAATCGAGTTCCGGCGGCTTATTGGGAATCACGAAGGAATAATCCTTCTTTTTGCTGCGCCGTTCTTCCCGCAGCTGCTTAAATTGCTTTAACGTTTTGTCGGTGCTCACGTTATCGAGGTTATTGTAGCGCATTCTTCTTGGCATCGCTCCAGTGACTCCTCTCCGCATTTCTTTCGCTCTCTCTGGTATAAACCCAAATTTCCCGGGTCAATCGGCCCGATCCTTATACTTCCAGGCATAGAGAAATAAGAACAGGACCGCCCCGGCTACCACCAACTCCGGAGCTACCATCATCATAAACCACTCCATCCCCTTCACCCTTTCCCCGGCGAATTGCCTCTTACATATTTGGCGTCAAACAAAAACAACCGCATCAGCAAGAACAAGGAAGGAATGAGAATACACAATCCTGCAACGAAAGCGGTGATTAAGGCGACGGCCATCGTCTCGTTGGTGAAGCTCTCGTAGATACTCACCTGCTTATAGAGAATATAGGGAAGGTGGCTGCGGCCATATCCGTACCAAGCAAACGCGAACTGCAGCATGACCAGCAGGAACGACCAGCCTAGCCGCCGCTTTTTCCACATCAAGATGACGGCCCCCAGGTAACAAATCAAAGAGGCGATAAACATCCACGCTACCTCCAACATATGTGCGAAATGCTCCGGATTTTGCCGATGGATCTGAAAAAAGGCGAACACACAGGCGAGAATCGTCGGCCCGCTCCACAGCAGCGCATACCCGCGCAGGACTCCGAAAGCCCGCTGATCCCCCGCTTTATCCGCGTAATACGCCAGAAACATCGCCGAAATGTACAGCACAGACACCAGTGCCAGCAGGATCACCGACCAGGTATACGGATTGCCAAAGAAGGCTGCCCAATCCAAGACAACCTTCCCGTCGCGCTCGCCAATGATACCGCCCTCCGAAATAGCTAAGATCGTCGAAAGGGCCGCCGGAATCAGCAGACCCGTTGCCCCGTAGACCGCCATATACGTTTTATTGTTCGCTTTACTTGCGCCATAGGTATTGTAAGCGTAATAAGCGCCCCGCAAGGCGAGCAGCACGGTAACCAGACTGCCGGGAATCAGCAGCGCCGTGCCGTAATAATAAGCGGAATCCGGGAAGAACCCGACCAAACCAACGACGAAAAAGATTAAAAACACGTTGGTCACTTCCCACACCGGGGATAAGTACCGCTGAATAATGTCGTGGACTTTGTTTTCATGGCCGGTTATCACGCTGTAATAGCTGAAAAATCCGGCACCAAAGTCAACGGAAGCGACGATTAAATAGCCAAACAGGAACGTCCACAACACCGTAATGCCGACCAGCTCATAGCTCATTGTGCGTCTCCTCCCTCAAGCCCGGCTTGCCGCAGCTCGGTGAGCACATCCTTGTTGCGGAACATCCGGGATAATACGTAAACGCAGGAAAGGCACAGGACCAGATACAGCACGGCGAACATCAGCAGCATCGGGCCAACGCTTTCCGAGGTGGTAGCGGCTTCCCCCACCTTCATATAGCCCCGGATGATCCACGGTTGACGGCCAAACTCAGCGAACATCCAGCCCAGCTCGATGGCGACCATCGCCAGTGGCCCCAGCGCCAAAATGCCGATCAGCAGCCAGACCGGAACCTTCGTCTTGCCGCCGGGCAAGTAGCGCCGCAGCAAATACAGGAACGGAATCAGGACGAGCAGCGCCCCGATCGTCACCTTGAGATCAAACATATAATGAATCAGCAACGGCGGACGCTCATCTACAGGGAACTCCTCTAACCCGATGACCCGGGTATTGGGCGAATTACCGGCAAGGATGCTAAGCGCATACGGGATTTTCAGCGCGTATTTGACGTTCCCGGCCTCATCCAGTACGCCGCCGTATATCAACGGTGCCCGTTCCATCGTTTCAAAATGCCATTCCGCCGCCGCCAGCTTCTCCGGTTGATACTTGGCCAGAAACTTGCCGGAGAAATCCCCAATCACCGCCGTCGCCAGGGCAAACACGAAGGAGGAGATGACCGTCAGTTTCAGCGCCTTTTTGAAATAGACGTGATCCCGGCCGCGCAGCAGGCTGAAAGCCGCGATGCCCGCCAAAATTCCCGCACTGGCCGTATACGAGGAAGCCAGGACATGGGACACCTTGGTTGGCGTTGCCGGATTAAACATCGCCACCAGCGGACGGAAGTCTGCGATCACCCCGTTTTTGAGCGTGAATCCCTGCGGTGTGTTCATGAAGGCGTTCAGCGTGGTAATGAAGAAGGCGGAAGCGGAAGAGCCGATGGCGACCGGAATCAGCAGGAGCAGGTGCAGCCCCTTATTTTTGAATCGATCCCACGTATAAAGGTAAATCCCCAGAAAAATCGCCTCCACAAAAAAGGCGAAGGTCTCCATAAACAGCGGCAACGCAATCGCCTGTCCGGCGACGCGCATAAAGGTGGGCCAGAGCAGGCTGAGCTGCAAGCCGATGGACGTCCCGGTCACGACCCCAATTGCCACAGAAATGACGAAGCCGCGAGCCCAGCGGCGAGCCAGCATCGTATAATGCGGATCGTTCGCGCGAATGCCCCGCCACTCCGCCAGCGCGATCATCAGCGGCACGCCAACGCCAATCGACGCAAAGATGATATGTACGAACAAGGTCAGCCCGGTAAGCATCCGGCTTAAAGTGACCGAGTCAAGATTTGCCATAACTCAAGCTCCTTCAGGAGAAGTAATGGAGGAAACGAATCAAGCTTTTGATGAAGGCATACAGCATGATCACGGCTACGATGAGACATACGATCGCCAGGGTTCGCTCTTGTTTTCGGAACATGCCTTCGCCTCCTTGCCCATTTAGTGTGTCGCGGATGTTCCTTTTTATTCCTATGAGGGTTGGGCAATAGGCCGCATTGAGGTACAATAGACAAGAAAAGTTTAAAATTAAACCAATCTGGGATTAAAGGCCTCATCTATAGAAAGGAGCCGTGATGATCAATGAAGATCGTCTTTATCGAACCGACCCCCAGTCCAAATACGATGAAGCTGCATTTGGATGAAAGCTTGGAGCCGGGGATTCGGAAAACATATACGCTGAACAACGAACGCTCTGCCCCCGCTTGGATTCGCGGATTGCTGCAGATCCCCGGGGTCAAAAGCGTGTTCCACACCGCTGATTTTGTTGCCTTGGATCGGAAAGGGAACGCTGATTGGGCGGCAATTTTGTCCGAAGTGCAGAAGCAATTTGGACAGGAAGGCGTGGAGTCGGCCTGGACCCCGGAGAGCGGGGAAGCCTCAGGATACGGGGAGGCGCAGGTCTTTGTGCAGTTCTTCCGCGGCATCCCGATGCAAATTCGGGTGAAGGCGGGGAACCAAGAGGAACGGATTTCGTTGTCCGAGCGATTCGTGAACGCCGTCACCGAGGTGGCCAGCGCCACGCTGATCAAGGAGCGCAAGCTCGTCGATTACGGCGTGCGCTACGGCGAGCTGCCTGACATCGCCCGCGAGATCGAGCAGGAGCTGGAGGCGGCGTATCCGCCGGAGCGGCTGAAAGGCATCGTCGAGCAAGCGATCGCCCACGGCCGCAGCGAGACGGAGTTCGTCGAGCAGCGGCGCGCGCTTAGCCTGGACGAAATCCGCGAGCGGATGAAGGACCCGGATTGGCGCGTGCGCTACGCCGCGCTGGAGTCGCTGCAGCAGCCAAGCGCAGAGGCGCTGCCGCTGCTGGCGGAGGCGCTGCGCGACCCGCAAATGCAGCTCCGCCGGCTCGCCGTCGTTTACCTCGGCGACCTGCGGACGCCGGAGGCGATGGAGCTGCTGTACGAGGCGCTGCGCGATGCTTCCGCCGCCGTGCGGCGCACCGCCGGCGATACGCTGTCCGACATCGGCGATCCGGCGGCCACGGGGCCGATGATCGCGGCGCTATCGGACAGCAGCAAGCTGGTCCGTTGGCGCGCGGCCCGCTTCCTCTACGAGGTCGGCACGGATGATGCCTTAGAGGCGCTGCGCGCAGCGGTAGACGACCCTGAGTTTGAGGTGGGTCTGCAAGCGCGCATGGCCGTCGAGCGGATCGAGTCCGGCGAGCAAGCCGCCGGAACGGTCTGGCAGCAAATGGCCGGCCGCGAGCGTGGGGGCAACAAGTAAACAAAAACGAGCAAGGGTCACCTGACATGAGGTGTCGGTGATCCTTGCTCGTTTATTTTTTTCATCCTTATTCCCAATGAATCTCAACCCGCAAATCATCCGTTCCCTCCAAAGGCTGCATCAGGTAACGGATATTTCGGATGCCCAGGTTGTACAGCCCGGTCAAGTCCTCCAGCAACTGCTCATCCGAACCGGCGTAACGCACGGTCACCGTGGCTTTTCCGGCCTTCATGCCGGACTTGACCCGTTCTGCCAGTCCTTTGGCGGTGGACACTGCCGCGTCGGCGTCGTATAAGTCGTACCCCAGCGCAGTCTTCAGCGCAAGATAGGTTTGCTTCTTCTCCCCGCCTGCCTCAATTAGCGCCTGCAGGGTTTTGATATAAGGTACGGACGCCCGAGGATAATCGGCCGCTTTCCAGATATGATCCTGCCTCATCTGCTCATCGGTTCGCAAGTAATACGTATAATTGACCCGCTTGGGCACATCAGGGACCGGGTCGTCCCAGGTCGTGTCCAGATGGTACCAGCGGTTGTCGAGACGCACGAGGTTCCACGCATGCAGCTGGCCTCCCGCCGTCCCTTCCACTAAACGGTTCTCAATCCCGGCTTCCTTCAGCAACTCGTAAGTCAGCAAGGCGTAGCCTTGACATACCGCTTCGCCAGTTTTGAGCCCTTCATAAGCGGTATATTTTTGCAGATCGGTATCGTACTTCAGGTTCAACACGACATAATCGTGAATCGCTTTGATTTTCTGATGGTTGTTCATGCCCGGTTGGATCAGCTGCTTGAGGATGTTCTTCACGCTTTGGCGGACGTAAGCGGTCTGCTCAGCCGTTTCGCGGTAATGAACCTGCAGCGTGATCTTGGCCGATCCCGTTGTGCCTCGCCAGGAGTAGACGTAACGATCCACGATATATTTCGTATACGGATCGGCTTCCAGCGCATCGTGCACCGCTTGCTTCAGCTGATTCTCCAAATTTTTGGTCGACCCCTTATATTTCAAGGTAATCGTCGTGTTCCGCGCCTCCATCCCTTGCGCCAGCTTAGCCTGCAGTTGCTTGGCGGTCGTGACCGTCGCCGGCTCCGCCGCCGCTTGAACCGGGACGGCAATCCCTCCAAGTGGTTCGGTACTCAGCAGTAAACCGCCGATCACCCCGGTTATGAGCCAACCTGTTGAAAGTCTCCCGATTTTCTTTCCCATCTGGCTTCCCTCACCTTCCGGTCAAGCTGCATAAACGATTTCTTCTGCCAATCTTTCGATCAAGCCCATTGTAACACAGCCTCTCCTGCAAAAGCTTACTAGTTTTGTCGAACGCAAAACAGGATTTGGACAGCCCCCGTAAGGCGGTTCCTTCGAGATCTCACGAAAATCTGTTTCCTAAAATTCACAATCAGCTTCTACAAATGAAAGCAGGGCTTATGTATAATAAAAAATATAAAAAAATGTGATAAATGTCATTGCGTGAATTTTCAGACTTCCATAGGAATGGAGAATCGATTGGATGACTATCGTAAATATTTCGGATATTTCGGTGGAATTATTTTTAGCCGTCATGTTTTTTCTGCTGATTGTGGCTCCCATGGTGAGCCTCGGTGTACTGCGATTGTTCCAGGGCCGCAAGCGGGCGGGCTTTGCCTTAATCGGCGGCGGAGTGTTGGGATATTTCGTGTTCCAACTGATTGCCGGACTGTTTATCTAGGAAGCATAACGATAAATTGATAGCTCCATGCAAAAGAAAACGGCGATACAGGCCCTTCCTGTATCGCCGTTTTGCTGTTCCTTATTTTACAGCTGCTGCAGCTTGCTCATGCTCCATGCTTTCGATGAATTTCTCGCAATCGATCGCAGCCATGCAGCCGCTTCCTGCCGCCGTAATCGCTTGGCGGTAGCGGGTGTCCTGTACGTCGCCGCAAGCGAAGACGCCCGGAACATTGGTCTCGGAAGTGCCTGGCTTCACCACGATATACCCGTTGGCATCCAGATCGATTTGGCCGCCCAGGAACGAGGTGTTCGGTTGATGGCCAATCGCCACGAATACGCCGCTGGCCGGAATGATTTCTTCCTCGCCCGTCGCGTTGTTGCGCACTTTCAGGCCGGTAACCCCATACTCTCCGGCGATGACTTCAAGCGGCGTGCGGTTGAGGGCCAGCTCGATTTTCTCGTTGCTGCGCACGCGATCCTGCATGATCTTCGAGGCGCGCAGCTCTTCGCGGCGATGCACCACGGTGACTTTCGAAGCAAAGCGGGTTAAGAATCCGGCTTCCTCCATTGCGGAATCGCCGCCGCCGACCACAATAATCTCTTTGTTGCGGAAGAAGAAGCCGTCGCAGGTCGCGCAAGTGCTTACGCCGCGTCCAACGTTCACCTCTTCGCCCGGGATGCCCAGGTATTTAGCCGTAGCACCTGTCGACAAGATCAATGTCTCAGTCACGAGCTCACCAATTCCTTCTACCTGAAGTTTAAACGGACGTTGGCTCAGATCCACGCTGTTCACCCAGCCCGTGCGGAATTCAGCTCCGAAACGTTCGGCTTGCTTGCGCATGTTATCCATCAATTCCGGGCCCATGATCCCTTCCGGGAACCCCGGGAAATTTTCTACTTCCGTGGTTGTTGTTAATTGGCCGCCTGGCTGCGGACCTTCGATCACCAGCGGATTCATGTTCGCGCGGGCCAGATATATTGCAGCGGTTAACCCTGCCGGGCCGGTTCCGATAATAATTGATTTGTACATATCCTCAAATCCTTTCAAATGGATTCATCACAAATTATAGATATAAGATGGCTTGATTCTAATTATGTGAACGTTGCAGGAATCTGTCAATCTTTGTAATGGATAGGTTTGGTGAAGGTTAAATGAAGGAATGGTGAAGACCGCTATGCCAGGACCACAGCGCGAGCCACTACGCGCGACGCTACCGAAACCACTATCGAAACCACTACCGAAGCAGCCGCAGCCCGTTCAGAATCACCAATAGCGTGCTGCCCTCATGACCCACGACACCAAACGGCAGCGGAATACCTGCCGCAAAATTGCTTACGATCAGCATCAGAATAACGGCACCGGCAAAAACCAGGTTCTGCTTCACGATCCGCCGAGCCCGCCGGGCGAGCGAGATCGTCTCCGCAATCCGCTCGATGCTGTCGTTCATCAGCACGACATCGGCCACTTCCAGCGCGGCCCCGCTGCCGCCGCCGCCCATGGCGATGCCCACGCTTGCGGCTGCGAGCGCCGGCGCGTCGTTGACGCCGTCGCCGACCATCGCGACGCTGCCATAGCGCTCCCGCAGCGCCTTGACATGCGCGACCTTCTCTTGCGGGAGCAGATCGGCGTACACGAGGTCGACGCCGATCTCCTTGGCCAGCGCGTGTGCGGTCACGCTGCGGTCGCCGGTCAACATCGCGACGGCGACACCCAGCTCGTGCAGCCGGGCGATGGCTGCCTTGGCCTGCGGGCGAACCTCGTCGCGGAGCGCGATGAGGCCGACGTAGGCATCGTCCCGCTGAACGACGGAGACGGTGTGCCCCTCGGCGATCCATCGGCGAAGCTGCTCAGCCAGCGGCCCCGGTAGCATCCAGTCGCCATCGTCCGCCTTGCCGATGCGCCACGCCGCGCCGCTGACCTTCGCTTCGATGCCCCAGCCCGGTAGCGCCCGCAGCTCCTCGGCCCCGTCGATCGGCAGCCCTTCGGCTTGCGCCTTGCGTACGATCGCTTGAGCCAGCGGATGCTCCGACAGGCTCTCCGCCGCAGCGCAGGCAGCCAGCACCTCCCGCGGGTCAACGCCTTCGATGGTGTACAGCCCGGTCACCACCGGCGAGCCTTCCGTCAGCGTCCCGGTTTTATCAAACGCGACGACCCGAATGCTGCCCAGATGGTCCATATGGGCTCCGCCCTTGAACAGCACGCCTTTGCGGGCGCTCTTCGACATCGCCGAGAGCATGGCCGGCATCACCGACGATACAATCGCGCACGGTGAAGCTACTACAAGAAACACCATCGCCTTGTAAAAGGCGAACGACCAGCTCCAGCCAAGCAGCCACGGCGTGAGCAGGATGAGGGCTAGCGTTGCGGCTACAATTGTCTTGGCGTAAATGCCTTCAAGCCGCTTAATAAACCGCTGCGTCCCCGGCACCTCCTGCTGAGCCTGCTCCACAAGGGTGATGATCTTGGCGAACAAGGTGCCTTCCGCCGGGCTGGACACCTCCACATAAATCGCCCCTTCTCCATTGATCGTTCCGGCATACACCCCATCCCCCGGCTGTTTATCCACCGGGATCGATTCTCCGGTGATTGCCGATTGATTTACCGCAGAGCTTCCGGTGCGGATGATCCCGTCGGCCGGGATCACCTCCCCTGGCTTCACCAGCAGCAGGTCGCCCACGGCCAGCGCCTCCACCGGCACCAGCTCCATCCCATCTTCGCCAACGCGAAGCGCGGTTTCCGGCTTCATCGCGATCAGCGCCGAGATGTCCTTCCGGCTCCGTTCGCTGGCGAACGATTCCAAGGCGCCACTTAATGCAAAGATAAAGATCAGCATCGCCCCTTCGTTCCAATAGCCGATGGAGGCTGCCCCAAGCGCCGCCGCGATCATCAGCAAATTAACATCCAAATCCCGCTCTTTGATTAAAGTGATCAAGCCTTCCCGGGCTTTCACATATCCCCCGACCGTATAGGCCGCAATATACAGCACCATTGAGATCCAAGGCATCGTCCCTTGCATCCCCCAGGCCCATGCGGTAAGCATTAACCCGCCGCTGACCAAAGCGAGCAGCAACTCCCGGTGGCTGAAGAGCCGCTTCCAATCCAACCGCCGCTTCCCGCCCGGGTTAGGTTGATGGGCTGCTTGATTCACTTCTGGCAATGTTCTTCTATGGACGACTTCCATAATAAGCTCCTCCTTGTAAGGGGGGTAAGCTGAGAATGAATATTATTGTTAACCCCCTAAAAATGGCGCAAGCTGCCCCGGGATCTTCCCGGAGCAGCTCACAAATGAGAACGATAATCATTGTTGAATTAGGACAATAATTTTGGTTTAGTGAAACTTTTGGCTTTATTGTATGCTTATTTTTCCATTTTGTAAATACCTGCTGACCGCAGCTTCAGACCCACATCGGCATCAGCCCCTGTCCGCACACGAAAAAAACCGCTGACCGGACGGACAAACATGGTCCTCCGATTCAGCGGCTTCAGTATAAATTCGGTATAAATGCTATTAGGCCTGGCTGGCAGCGATCGCCTGCTCCAAATCATACAGGATGTCGTCGATCGACTCCGTCCCTACGGACAAGCGGATTAACCCCGGCGTGACGCCGGCGGCCAATTGTTCCGCTTCCGTTAACTGTTGGTGCGTGGTGCTGGCCGGATGAATGATCAACGACTTGGAATCGCCGACATTGGCCAAATGCGAGAACAGCTTCACGCTATTGATTAGCTTGCGACCGGCTTCCACGCCGCCGCGAATTTCAAACGTGAGGATGGCGCCTTGGCCTTTTGGCAAGTATTTTTGCGCCAGTTCATAGGATGGGTGGCTTGGCAATCCCGCGTAGCTGACCCATTCTACCAGCTCATGCGCTTCCAGATATTGCGCCACTTTCAGGGCGTTCTGGCTGTGGCGTTCCACGCGCAGATGCAACGTCTCCAGCCCTTGCAGCAGCAGCCACGCGTTAAACGGCGACAACGAAGCGCCAAGATCGCGCTGCAGCTGAACGCGGGCCTTGATGATGTAAGCGAGCGGACCGACTGCTTGCGTATATACAACGCCGTGGTAGCTTGGATCCGGCTCGGTCAGGCCCGGGAATTTCCCGCTGGCAGCCCAGTCGAATTTACCGCTGTCAACGATGATACCGCCGATCGAGGTACCGTGCCCGCCGATAAACTTCGTTGCCGAATGCACGACGATGTCCGCGCCAAAATCGATCGGACGCAGCAAATACGGGCTTGGGAACGTATTGTCGACGATCAACGGAATCCCATGCTCATGGGCAATCGCCGCGACCGCTTCGATGTCCAGCACGTCACCCTTCGGGTTGCCGATCGTCTCAGCGTAAAGCGCCTTCGTCTTGTCCGTGATCGCTGCGCGGAAGTTTTCCGGATTCGAGGAATCCACGAACTTCACGTGCACACCAAGCTTAGGCAACGTTGTGGAAAACAGATTATAGGTACCGCCGTACAACGAGGTGGAGGAGACGATTTCGTCACCCGCCCCGGCAATATTTAAGATGGAGAAAGTGACCGCCGCCTGACCCGATGCCGTCGCCAATGCCCCGACGCCGCCTTCCAACGCAGCTACACGCTTCTCGAACACGTCATTGGTTGGGTTCATGATCCGGGAATAAATATTGCCGAATTCCTTCAAGCCAAACAGATTCGCCGCATGCTCGGTGTCGCGAAAACCATACGACGTCGTTTGGTACAGCGGGACCGCCCGGGAGTATGTAGTGGGATCGATCTCCTGGCCGGCGTGAATCGCCAGCGTTTCTGGGGCATATTGACGCTCTTCAGACATGGATAATTCCTCCTTCAAATCATCGAAATAATGATAAACCAAGAATGTTTTTTCATATTCTCTCACATCTCGTGTGATTTGAAAATAGGAAATCCGATAATTTTTATATGAATTATTTAGATTGAGATAAACCCGTTGATATTTCCGGATAAAATAAGCATCCTCGAACGTTGGCTCACCTTCGCGGAGCCCCGGAAAGAGGGGGCTTCGCCAACCAGCTTGGCATAGATTCCTTCCGGCGTTTCCCGAAACTCGATCAACCCGGCCTCCGGACACTGATCAAATTGCTCGCGCGTCAGCGTCCCCTGCCACACCCGGTAGGGGTCTGCCATCCAGGATGTTTTCCCTCCGTAAAAGCGAACCTTCCCCCGATCCAGCCACAGCACATGATCGGCCGCTTCCTCCCATTCGCTCAGCTCATGGACCGCCGTGATGACCGTTCGCCCTTCGGCATACCGGTTCAAATAAGCGCAAAGTGATCCCCGGCTTCAACCGCAATTGGTCGATCGCCCGAAGTGGGCGGCATCAGCGTGGCCAAAATGCGCATCAGCGAAGATTTCCCTGCACCGTTGGGACCCAGGAGGCCCACCATCCCTTCGTTTAGCGTTAAGGTGACATCGTTCAGCGCGAAGCCGCCGCGCGTGTATTTTGGGGATAAATGATCAATTGGTATCATACGGTTCCTCTTTTCCGAACATTTTATCAAGTTATGCCTTCCGCGGGAGACATCTGTAGCTGTAACGGAAAGGGGACATAAAAAGTCTGGATGAAATGAAAAAAAGGGTACTATTTCCACAACCGCTCTGGAATAGCACCCTGTTTCTCCCTCATGTCACTTGATTTTAGTAGTCGTTTTGGCCGCTTTGACCTTGGGCGATGGCCACGCCGGCACTGGTGCCAAGGCGCGTTGCCCCTGCCTTGATCATCGCTTCGGCATCAGCCAGCGTGCGCACGCCGCCGGACGCCTTCACGCCAACGTTTGGACCTACCGTTTTGCGCATCAGCTCCACCGCTTCGACGGTAGCCCCGCCGGTGGAGAACCCGGTCGACGTTTTGACGAAATCCGCTCCGGCTTCCACGGACAGCTTGCAGGCCCGCACGATTTCCTCGTCGGTGAGCAGGCAGGTCTCGATAATGACCTTCACCAGCGCTTTGCCTGCCGCGGCCTGAACAACCCCGGCGATATCGCGGAGGACCAGCCCGTCGTCGCCGTCCTTGAGCGCGCCGATGTTGATGACCATATCGACTTCGCCCGCGCCTTCGGCAATCGCATGAGACGCTTCAAACGCCTTCACTTCCGGCGCCGAGGCACCCAGCGGGAAGCCGATGACGGTGCACACCTTCACCGGGGAGTCTTTCAGAACCTCCGCTGCGGTCTTGACCCAGGTCGGGTTAACGCATACGGAAGCGAAGCCGTATTGCTTGGCTTCCTCCGCTAATTTAATAATGGCGGCGCGTCCGGCGTCCGCCTTGAGCAGCGTATGATCGATCATAGCAGTAATGGATTGGGATTGAGTTGACAAAGGAATTCCTCCGTTCGTGATTTTAAGATAATGAACTGCATGCGTGAATGCCTGCAAAAGTGCAGGTATTTTTTCTAAAAACTTGGCTTAATCAGGGAAAGCCTGCAAAAATACAGGTTTAATTTGAGAAACTGCTCGATTTCCAGATATCGCAGAAAAATACCTGTATTTTTGCATCTTTTTTCGGCGAAATGCGGGAATCCGGTGATAATTCCTGCACTTTTGCAGGCTTTCTTCAAGCTGGGATGAGGCATTAATATAAACTGGAAATCGGCACACCGCTCGGCAGCTTAAACGGATGCTCCGGATTGATATGATCATAAAACATGATACCGTTTAGATGATCGATCTCATGTTGCATCACGATTGCGTCAAAGCCTTTGAACCGAAGCTTGATCTCGTTGCCCTCATCATCGTATGCCTTCACTTGGACCTTCTCGTAGCGTGGAACGAAGCCCTGCACCGTCCGGTCGACCGACAGGCAGCCCTCGCTCTCCGGCAAATACGTCATCGCCTGAGAATGGCTGATGATCTTCGGATTGTACAAAGCGAGCGGCCGATCCTTGCCGTTCTCGTCCATCAGCAGAGCTGCGAACATCCGCTTGTTCAGTCCGATCTGATTCGCCGACAACCCCACGCCCGCCCGCAGCTTGTATTTCTTCGACATCTCGGGATCCTGGCTGTTCTTCAGAAATTGCAGCATCGCCGCCATTTCCTCGCGGTCTTCCTCGGTTGGGGGGATGCTGACCGGCTCCGTCACCACTCTGAGAATAGGATCCCCTTCTCTTACAATATCATCCATCGTAATGATGTAATTGCGGTTGAATTTACTCATAAATAAACAGTTCATCCACCTTCGTCTGCAAAATTTTCGCAAGCTTGAAAGCCAGCTCCAGCGTCGGGTCGTACCGGTTGTTCTCCACGCAATTGATCGTTTGGCGCGTGACGCCGCATTCCGCGGCCAGCTCATTCTGGGTTAAGCCCAGCCGCTTCCGGAATTGCTTGATCTTATTGTTCATCGGCACCACCAAAATGTCAAAAGTTTTGGACTCCCCCATGGTATCACGCCCCGATGGACCTGTCAAAATCAAGATTTGATTTTAATCCCCCAGACGGAATCCTTCTGGAACCCAGCCGCTTCACGCAGTTCCGGAAGCCGCTCGTCTTCCGGATAATGCTGCTCCAAATAGTGGACATACGCCTTGCGCAAGCCAATCTCCTGATCGAGCTTATTGTATTCGCTTGGGTACTTCTCCAGCCGCGCCAAAGCGGCATCCCACCGCGCCAGATCCGCCTTGGTCGTCCGTCCTTTGCGGGTCCGCTCCGCCAGCGAGGTCAGCTCTTCATAGGATTCCCGAACCTTGGCCGAATATTTGAACCTCCGGTTAAACAACCCCAGCGCCACGATCACCAAGAAAAAGACGACCCACGCCCCGATACTCTCCATCATCCGTCACCTCCTTAACTCTATGCACAAAAATAAAAGCTCCCGCTTTCAGGAGCCGCATTGCCGTTGCTGTCTTATGGCCAATCTTATGCCGAACTTATGGCTATCTCTTTGCTGGCATATGGCTGTCATCTGGCCGTTAATTATCGTCTATCCATCGCCACTTCATCCGTGACGCTTTATTTAAACTTGTGCCAATCCAGATTACTTGTATTCAGCAGATGCTCGAAATCGTTGTCGAGCCGTTTCTGCTCCGCCCGGCGCGCTTCCTCCTTGCGGATGCGGGCCTCCTCCTGGCGACGTTCCTCTTCCTTCTTCAGTTCTTCAGCTTGCGCCTTCAGCTTCGCCAGCGTATCCTGGCCAAGAAGATCCTTCAGCGTGGCCGGTTTGTCTGCCGCCGCATTAGCTGGCGCGCTTGGTACGGAACGTCCTTTCTTCTTCCCCACGGATGCTTCACCTCGGTTTCCTGCGTTCCTCTTCGTTCAAGCCTAAAGTATCATAGTCGAAAAATCATTGTCAATCGGAATCGCCGGCCCCGCTTCACAGCGCCTCTTACGCTGGGCAGAAGAACCATCTCACCGCCAGGTGACTACGTAACCTGCTACAATCCGCGAAGGAACAAGCCGAGATTAAACGCCAGGCTGTCCTTTAGCTCCAGCGGAAGACCAAATGCTCCGCGCAATTCCAGCGAGGCAAAGCCGTGAATCAAACTCCGCAACCCGCGAACCGCATGCAAAGCTTGCTCCTCCGTGAGCGGGTAACTGCCGAGGTATCGCAGGATCAAATCCACCAAGCGCCCGCCGGCTTCCTGCAGCGCAGGATGTTCAGGCCCCGGCGCCGCTTGCGCCGCATCGTACAATCCGGGATAGGCATGAGCAAATTCGAGATAAGCGTTAGCGAACTCGCGGATCGCAGCCTCTCCTGCCCGATCACCGACAGCGGCGGAAATATGCTCATATAACTGGTCCAGCGCGTATTTGGCCAATTCCACCCGAATTTGCTCCAGACCGCTGACATGGTTATAGAGGGAAGGCGGCCGGATGCCCAGCTTCTTGGCAATGGAAGTAATCGTCACCGCCTCCAGCCCCTCCGCATTAGCAACGTCCACAGCGGCCATCAGCACCGCTGTGCTGTCAATTCCCATTCTCGGCGACATGGGAATCCTCCTTCCGGTGAGTCACGGCCGCCGCGTTTGCAGCCGGCGCCTTGCCTAATGCCAGCTCGGCCGCCGCAATCGCTTTGGCGATGGCTGCCGCCGGCTGCTTCAGCACCGGCCCGTGCCCTACCGCCAGCAGCGAAGGGTTCAGGCCGGCCAGCTTGCGTGCGCTGGCGAGCGCGGTTTCCTTATGCCAGGTGGCAAGGGCCGGGAACGGAAACAGCGGGCGCACGGTGCCGCTCACGGCAATGCCTGCGCGGGTTTGGAAGGCATCGCCGGCGATCAGTGCGCCGCTGCGCGTATCAAGCAGCGCAAAGGAACCCGGCGTATGGCCCGGCGCCGCCACGGCCAGCAGCGAACCGATGCGCTCCCCATCGGTAAACGTAACGTCGGCGCGGGTCACCAGCTTCTTCGGCACCCCGCCGCGGATGGGCGAAGTCGGCTCCCCCGGGTCAAGCGACACGTCGCCCTCCATCAAGCGCGCATCGCGGGCGGATACGTAGACCGGAACTTCAGGAAGCTGCGCTTTTAAGGCATCCAGCGCGCCAACGTGGTCGTCATGGACATGAGTCAGCACGATCCGCGTCAGCGGCTTACCGATCTCTTCCACAGCTTTCAAGATTCCTTTGGCGCTATACGGCAAAGCTGCATCGATTAATGTGACGCCATCCTCTTCCTCGACCAGATAACAATTGACCGGAAAAAACCGGGGTAAAAAAGACAGTTGGATTAACTTCCCGTATTCCGTAATTCTCATCGCTAAATCGCCTCTCTCTCCCAAAAAACTAAAACCTTTAGTTTTAATTTAAGCTAAACCCTTTAGTTTTGCAAGAGGTTTCTTCCTATTTTTTGAAGTCGTACAAGCGTGCCTCCCTGAATATGCTGTACAAGCAAAGTTATCATTTCTGACTTTTGGAGGTTTAAGCAATGAACAGCTTTTTTAGCTATGTGCTACTTGGCTTATCTTTATCCGCCCCCATCGGCCCGGTGAACGCCGCCCAATTGGATAAAGGCATCCGCGGCGGCTTCCTGCACGCCTGGTTTGTTGGCCTTGGCGCCCTATCCGCCGACCTGCTGTACATGCTGCTCGTTTATTTTGGGGTGGTGCACTTCTTGAACACTCCGTTTATGAAAAGCTTCCTCTGGTTATTTGGGTTCTTCGTACTCACCTATATCGGCATCGACAGTCTAAAGCAAGCCGGCAAAATCCCCGACGGGGGGATGAGAGGCAGCGAGCCGCTTCGGAAGTCGCTCCTGTCCGGATTTCTCATGTCCATCAGCAACCCGCTGTCCATCTTATTCTGGCTGGGGATATACGGTTCGGTATTAGCTCAAGCCGCAGCTCATATGCGGACTCAGGACTTGATCATCAACAGCAGCGCTATTATTGTCGGACTGTTGGTATGGGATTTCACGATGGCCGGATTTGCCAGCGTGTTCCGCAAGCTGCTAACGAACCGGGTCCTGATGCTGATATCGATATTGTCCGGCCTGTCCCTCATTGGGTTTGGGCTTTATTTTGGATATCAAGCCTTTTTACTGCTCGCGCAACGATGGTAAGTCAAGCTCCCTTCGATCACGTCGTCCGTTTTGGACGCAGTACCATCGATTTGGCTGGGCGGCCCCGCCGCTTGGCCTGTTTCTTCGGCTTCCAGACGACCAGCTGCATAATGAAGGTCACGATCCCGATGACGCCAACAAACGCCAGGCTTCCCCAGAATCCCGGCCGGCTCGTGTCATGGAACAAAGTCCCCGACACCGCGATCGCGATTAGCACCATGCCGCCCCACCGTTTGACTTGCCCAAACCCGCTAAGCTTGAGCAGCTTACCCGATGTCACCAGAATAAAAAACCAGTTATAAAGCAGCAGCAATCCGGCCGATGTCGTAATGTACTCGTATATGCGCCCCGGCATGACAAAGGACATCACCACGGAAGCTGCAAGTCCGGCGGTAGTGAGGCCAATGGCAAACAACGGCCGCTCCCGCCAGCCTTTCCGTGCGAATAACGGCGGCGCATCCTTGTCCTTCGCGAGCGTAACCAGCATCGTCGTCACCGCATACAAGGAAGCGACCATCGTAGAGAAGCCGGCTACGATCAGCACGCCGTTAAACACATGGGAGATAAACGGCAGCGGATATTGGGCGAGGGCCGTTACGAATGGACTGCGTTTCGGGTCGAAGGTGTTCCAGGCCACCAAAGTGACGGCAAGCCCAATCGACAGCAAGTACACCACCGAGAGCAACAGCAGCATGATCGTACCGGATTTCGGAGCTTCCTTCGGATCACGCAGCCGAATCGCCATTATGCCCATTACCTCGATCCCGCCAAAGGCGTAAAACGCAAAAATAAATCCCGACCACAAGCCCATCCCTCCCGTTGGAAAGAAGGACTTGACCGTTTGCGGAAATTCCGGCGCTCTCCCGCCGCCTCCCTGAATCCAGCCCATCAGCGCGGCAGCGGCCACCCCCAGGAACATAAGGATGGCAGCGATTTTGATCACCGACAGCACATTTTCCATCGAATCAAACACCTTATTGCCAAGCAAAATCACGCCCAGCCCTAATACGGCATATCCAATCGCAAACATCCACATCGGCACGCCGGGGAACCAAAAACGCGAGAATAGCGATAATGCCGTCAGTTGGCTGCCCATGATCAGCAGCTCCGAGCTCCAATACACCCAGCCGCTGCCGAAGCCCGCCCAGCGCCCAAAGGCCCGCTTCGCATAGGAACGGAAGGAGCCCTGCTCCGGCTGGTCCGCGGTCATGCGGGCTAAGACCTCAAATACCGTATAAGTCCCGGCCGCAGCCAGCAGGAACGCGATCAGAATGGATGGCCCCGCCATGCGGATCCCGATCCCCGATCCAAGGAAATACCCGGTGCCGATGGTTGATGCCACCCCCAGCAAGGAGAGCTGCCACCAGCGTAGATCGCCTTTTTTCCCCTCTCCGTTTTGCGCCTTGGCCATGTTCTTGTCTCCCTCGTTTTATTTCAACAGTTCTGCATCCACGTATTCTGCGGCCGGCAAGCGGGAAATATGTAATCTGTTTCTTGCAAAAAAATAGCACCCGAAGCCCCGCTTGCCCCGGCGGAACTCCAAGTGCTTTAATTAGAGATATTTCGATTATTGGCCTGCGCCTTTCACCGGCTCTGGTTCAAGCTGCCCCTTCTTGGACGGCCAGAAGGCCGCTTTGCCAAGCAGCATGTCCATTGAAGTCTCCATCTCCCTTTTCTTGTTTGCTAACATGAGGTGATAAACATCACTCTGATCATTAATTATATATACCGGAAGGTTAATTATCAAACGGAAAATATGATATAATATGGGCTCAGTACAAGTTGCTCGAGGTGATCACGGTTGACCCTGCCACATAAAAAAGCCTTGGGACGGCCCGTCCAGCAGCTCGACGCCCTGGCGACGTCCGAGCAGATCCTGCGTTCTGCGTCGCTTCTATTTATGGATAAGGGCTATAAGTCCGTATCCATGAATCAGGTTGCCGAGCATTGCGGGATCACCAAAGCTACCGTTTATTACTATTATCCAACCAAACAGGATTTGTTCGTGGCCTCTGTCGCGACGACGCTCGCCCGGGTGAATGGACGCATCCGGCAGCTATTGGAGGAGCCCGGGACATTTCGGGAAAGATTGCTGAAAATTACCATTAACTATTTAAGGATTCCCCAGGTTCACATGGACGAGATGTTCCGCAGCATCCAGCATCATTTGTCCGGTGAGCAGCAGGAAACTTTGATCCGCCACGAAAACGATCTGTACGAAACGCTTCGCGAAGGGTTCGCCCAAGCTGCCAAGCAAGGAGAGATCGTCTGCAGCGACCCAAACCTGGCCGCCCATCTGTACGTTTCGATGCTGCGGGTGGGAGAACGTCAATACGCCGACAAAAATAAGCTGCTTCCGTCAGCGGAGCAGGCGGCCGAAGCGATCGTTAGCTTTTTGTGGAGAGGGATTCATAACTAAATTTGAAGGAGGTGGGAAGCTGTGGCTTTTGGCGTGTCGCGAGAGGAATTGGAGGCATGGAAGCGAAAGGTGGCTAGCGGAGAAATTGGTTTTCTGACCCACTATTGGCTGGACCCGCGGTTTCCGGATGCCAAGACCGTCACCAAAGTGGGTTGCTCCAACTTGGAGCGGCTCCGAGCTTGGTGCGAGGCCCATGGCCTTCCCGCCCGTTACATTCATCAACGCTCTCCGTTCCCTCATTTCGACCTAATCGGGCCGAAGCAGCGGGAAGTGTTGCAGGAAGAAGGGCTCTGGGATCAATTGGAGCGGTTTCACCTCCTATAAACGATATCAAGGCTGCTAGCCAGGATTTTGAACTGCACCCCGGCAAGCAGCCTTTTTTAAGATATCAGGACAGACAAGGCTCTCGAAATGCCGGAGAATTAACGTTTATTGAAGATTTCCGTCAATACCGGCACGATTTGCGATTTGCGGGATACAACGCCTTTCAGTACGGCTTTGTTGTCAACGAGCTTCACGTTGTAGGCTTGCTCGACGGCATCGGCTGCTTTACCCAGCGCCAAGCCCACGGAGTCGTTGTTCAGGATGTCGGTCACGACAAACAGGAACAGGTCCAGTCCTTTGTTGGCGATGATCCCGTTCAGGGCTGCCTCAATTTCACTTTGACGGGACAAGACGTCGTTGACGTCCACCGCGTTCACTTGGGCGATTTCAACTTTAGCTCCGCCCATGTCGAATTCTTTGGCGTCCAGGGAAATCAACTGCTCAATCGTCTTATCGCTGAGGTCGGCCCCTGCTTTCAGCATGTCCAATCCGTACTCTTCCGCGTTGACGCCGGCGATTTCAGCCAGCTCCCGTGCCGCAGCTACGTCTTGCTCAGTGCAGGTTGGCGATTTGAAGAGCAGCGAGTCGGAAATGATTGCGGACAGCATCAAGCCGGCGATGTTGGCTGGGACGGCGATGCCGTTTTCTTTATACATTTTATTCAGGATCGTTGCGGTGCAGCCAACCGGTTCAGCCCGGTAGTACAGCGGTCCGCTTGTCTCGAAGTTGGCGATCCGGTGATGGTCGATCACTTCCACAACACGCACTTGCTCAATATCGGAAGCGCTTTGTTGACGTTCGTTATGGTCGACCAGAATGACTTCTTTCGCTTCGTTCGCCACGGTCTCAACCAAACGCGGCGCTTCGAAGCCAAAGCGTTCCAATGCGAACGCCGTCTCCCCGTTGACATCGCCCAGGCGTACAGGCTCAACGTTCCAGCCCAGCTTGGACTTCAGGTCGGCGTAAGCGATTGCCGAACAAATCGTGTCCGTGTCGGGATTTTTATGACCGAAAATCAATACTTTTTCCATCTCATTACTCCCCTTTAGCATGACTTCATGTCAAAAGTATAGCTTATTAGCGGAGCGGCAAGCAAGACTCTCGTCCAAGCCTGGTCCGTTATCCGGACGTGATCCAGTGAGTTTACTTCTCCTGACAAACCGGGTACGATCAAGTTTAATGCTTCAGCTTATTCTTGCTTGGAATGGCGCTCAGTTGGGCCTTCAGTCCGCCTTCAGTCGGCATTCAGCAAATATTCAGCATCATCGCGCATAATAGAATCATCAGAATGGACACGCATGGATAGGTGCAAGGGGGATATTTTTCAATGAAACAAGTTAAAGGGGCAAAAATCTTGCTGGTGGATGATGAACCGCATATCGTGCAGTTTCTTGAGCTGGGTCTGCAAAATGAAGGATTTGAGGTGCGCACCGCCGGAGACGGTATGACCGCTGTCGCCATCGCCGCCGAATTTCAGCCGCATGTGATCGTGCTGGATGTGATGATGCCGGGAACGGACGGCTTTGAAGTGTGCCGGTTGCTGCGAAAGAACGGCGAGAACGTAGCCATCATCATGCTGACGGCCAAGGACGAAGTCGAAGATCGAGTGAAGGGGCTGACGATTGGCGCCGACGATTACGTCGTGAAGCCGTTCAGCTTCGAGGAGTTGCTCGCTCGGATCGGTGCGCGCCTGCGCAATCAGTTTCCGGCCCTGTTTGGTGAAGTGGTGATTGGCCCCTTCCGACTGGACGATCGCCGCAAGGAAATTGCCTATTTGGATCAGGTGTTGGAATTATCCCCCACCGAATATGAGCTGCTGAAATATTTGATCCTGAACCATGGCATCGTCTTAAGCAAAACGACGATTTTGGATAAAGTGTGGGGTTATGACTTTGGGGGCGAGGAAAATATCGTGGAGGTCTATATCCGGTCCCTGCGCGAAAAATTAAATGACCGGGAGCACCGGTTAATCCGAACGCTGCGCGGTGCGGGCTACCGCGTAGATCTGCCATGAAGCGCCTTGCCGGCAGAAGCCGGGCACGGACTGGCGGGATTACCGCCGCCGGGAAGCGATGGATCCGCGGACTTCGCAGCCTGATCTCCCCAAGCTCACTGCGCTTTCAGCTGCTCTCTAGATCCCTTTTTCTGTTAGCCGCTCTATTAATTCTGATTGGCGTATTTCAGTACGTCATCATGAAAGACTTCCTATACAAAAACCAAGCCGAAACCATGGTATCCCAAATGCGCGGCCCGCTTCGGGATGTCTTTATGAAGGCAGGCCAGCCGATCGAACACTGGGGACCCCCGAAGCCGGGGGGGGATGGCGCTGGAGTCGGGGCTGAGGCCGGGATGAACGGGAGCGCGCCTGGCGGCGGGGGCATCGGCGGAGAAGGAACTGATGGTCGTCCTCCGCAGTTGTTTATCCCCGGCGCCTCGCTCGCCATCATCAACAGCGATCATGATTTTATCGATCTGAACGCTGAATCCGGCGCCCCTGCCCCTCAGCTGTCCGATGCGGAATACGCCGCATTGTTCGAAGAGAGTCAGCCGGGATCGGAAGGCTACCGCGTCATCGAGGATCAGGACGGGAAGGAACAGCTGGTGGTCTTTCGTTTGGTTGGGTTGCCCGGAGAACAAGGCGAACGTGCCTGGCTCGTCCAAATGGGCACTTATACCGCACCGTTACGCGAAGTCGTGATGCGTCAGCTGCTGACGTTTGTCGGCCTCTCACTTCTGGCATTGGCCGGCGGACTGGCGCTGTATCTGCCGATTTTGCGCCAGGCGTTAACGCCGCTTAATCAAATGGTGCGCATCGTAGAGGATACCAATGCCGGGAATCTCAGCAACCGGTTCACGGCGGCATCCGGACAATCGGAAATTGATCGGCTGGGCGCTTCCTTTAATGGAATGCTGGAGCGGCTCGAGGAATCGTTTGAGGCCGAGCGTGAAGCGAAGGAGCAGATGCGCCGGTTCGTCGCGGACGCTTCCCACGAGCTGCGGACACCGCTGACCTCGATCCACGGCTTCCTGGAGGTGCTGCTGCGGGGAGCCGCCAACCGGCCGGAGCAGCTGCATACCGCGCTGAACAGCATGCTGGGCGAAGCGCAACGGATGAAGAAGCTGGTCGAGGATTTGCTGACGCTCGCCAAGCTCGACCGCACGCCAGTCGTCCAGCGCACCCAGGTACGCTTGGATAAAGTGATCGCGGAGATGGAGCCGCATCTGCGGATGCTGGCCGGGGAGCGCGAGGTCCTGTTCGACCTGCAGCCAGGGCTGACCGCGATGTGCGACCGGGACAAAATCAAGCAAGTGGTGTTGAACCTGTTCCACAACGCCGTTCAGCATACCGACCCGCAGCAAGGGACCATCGCGGTGCGCTTGTCGGCTCACCCCCGTCAGGCTGAACTGGATGTGCGGGATAACGGGCCCGGCATTGCCCCCGAGCATTTGCCGCATGTGTTCGAGCGGTTTTACCGCATCGACGCCTCCCGCACGCGCAAACAAGGCGGAGCCGGGCTGGGCCTGTCCATCTCGCAAGCGATCGTTGAAGCGCATGGCGGCACGATCGAGGTTCACAGTGAGCCAGGCCAAGGCGCAACCTTCAGGGTGACGCTGCCGGCGATATAAAGGGCCAGCGGTGCATATGCTGGCTGAGCATACGCTGGCTGAGCATACGCTGAGCCAAGTATAGACCGGCCAAGGCGTGCGCCAGCCAGGCATAGAGAGCAACCGGGCAACGCACGCTAAGCATGCACCGACGAAGCATATGCCCGGCTAAGCATACGATGGCACTCATATACCGGCCGCACATTCGCTAACCGGCCACCCAACGGTCGGCCAAGCATTCGCCCGCTAGCCATACATCAGTCGGCCACACATTCGCCCGCCAGCCTGCGGCTAACGGACCGTAATGACGTTATTTGCTTATTTCCCGGATATTTCCCTTTGTAACGGACTCAATAGCCGTTATTAAGCTCCCAATATGGGAATGACAGTGAAAAAGAGCAAAATAACGTCATCTGTGTCCGTTAGCCTAGAGTAAACGTGTTGTTGACACCAATAACGTCATTGGAGTCCGTTACATTATAAAAAAAGCCGTCCCTTAGCGGGACGACTCCATTTTCCGATCTTCCTTACTGTACATTTGCTCATGCTCCAGATGCACCAGCACTTTGCCAAATCGGCCGCCTTCTTCTGGAAATACGAGCCCGACCGGAGTCAACTTGCGGAGCCGCAGACAGCATCCACTTCGACGCTATCGATCGCGCTGTCGAAAGAGGACAAAAAGCAAGGCTGGAAATTCGTCGGCCCGACGACGATGTACGCTTTCATGCAAGCGATGGGGTTGTTCAACGATCATGTTGAAGACTGCGTCATTAGGGCAGAGGTTGAGCTCGCGCGCCAACAGTTCCAGCATCCCCGGGCAGTAACCGGCAAACGTTAAGCGGCAGCTGACGCCCTTACCTTTTGTTGGCGATCGACTAAGGGATTACGAACGAAGTCTGCTTTAGAAAGCAAAATAGATCGGGGGAATTAGTCCTGAGAATTGATCAGATCTATTTATTAATTTATAATCGAGCGAATTACATTTGTATAGTATGACCCTTCAATGTAGACTAAAGCTCCCTTATGCATGGGTTGGTCTAGGGACTTAGAATTTGAGTGTAATGTCAAAAATAAGCTTGCATCAGAAGTCGCTCCTAAGTTTAAAACTGAATAAAGTCCAGCGTTGATCCTCGACTTTGATAAGAAAAACGCCCATCACATATCGATGGGCGTCAACGTCGTTAAGTATTATAAATCTATTAGCTAACTAACCTACTACCTAAAGCCTTCCCCCAAAAAAACAAGTATGATTCCTCAATAAGATAAAAATCCAACTATTAGGTTACCGGAAAATTGAATACGAAATTCCAACTCGAATGTGTACCGCGTTGTAATGTTGCCGTAATATTGATACCACAAGCATAAGCGAGACCATATTTCAGAACTGCATCCCAACCCCAATTTCTTACAAGTATCGTATCAGAATCAAATGCATTTAAGGTGTCTTGTTGATTAGTTACAGCCTTGCCTCCATTTGTATAACCAGCACCACCATTTTGTGAAACTAAAATTCGTTTATTAGACACTGTTACAGAGCTGTCGAGTAGATCAAATCTATAATCAATTTTATCCATTCCAACATAAGTAAAGCCATCCTTTGAATAAGAAGTATAATAAATAGTTGCATAGACCTTAAGTGATATACTGTCGTCAGTCTTATTACCAGATTGCGTGTGGGTTGTTGCACTTATTACAGCTTCAGCTTTATATTGTGTGGCAGTTTCGTTGGTTTGGATTCGCATAAAGTCATCTAGCTTTTGTACTTTAATCTCTCCTACTTCAAGTTCGTAAACTTCTCCTGTTTCCAAGTTCTCTAGTTGTCCATTTGCATCAAGGATATTCTTTACCATAAATTCCTCATTATCATGATGGGACTGAACAAATTGATAATTTTCATTATTACCAATTTGTTCAGCATTTGCAATCGAACCATAAGAAGTAACTAATAAGACGGAACTAAGAAAAAGAATCATTTTTTTCTCAAAAACATGTAAACTTTAGGTTATAATTACAATTTTATTATATACCAATATTGAAAATATTGGTAGTGTTAAATTACAAAATTTGGGAGGTAACTATGAAAATCAAATTTGGTCTTGTTTTATTAATTTTTATTTTTGTATTCGTTGGGTGTAATAGTAATCCTAAGCAGGAAACTGACAATAAAATAAGCAAGGAGATCATTTCTTTACAAGGACAAAGTGACCATTGGACGGCTAATTATACTATAAGAGAGACTGAAAAAAGTTCCGAAGCATCGAAATATTTGCTCCAATGTACTATTGAACCACGCAACTCTAAAGAATTGATTTTTGATGTCGCTTATAATATAGCTAGTCCCAGTAACGTTTCTCAACTAAGTGGAACTATAACTTCTGAGACTGATAGTTACCTCAGTGATAAGGTCATTTCTCCTTCAATAGACACCAACTTCTTGCCAAGGAAAGGGGAGGATATCATCATTACAATTAAATGGAATAAGAAGTTTGAAGAGAAGATTGTTCTCACACCTTAAAAATTTTCGAGAAAACAAGTTGCTAAGGAGCTTGATAAGATGTTGGAGAAACTCGATTATAAAATCGAGCTATTTAATAACTTATAAGACTCTAAGAAGTTGCAATAGCACGTGTATTTTCAGTCTCTTGCTCACTTCGACAGAAAAACTTGCCGATTATTGGGGTAAGGTTCTCCGTATCAACTATAGAGCGAAATCGAAGGCACCCGATTGGGTGCCTCAGCTGGTTGAAACGGGTATTGGGAATGGTGAACTTACACTAGTGAAGGACATAACGCTCGGCTCACTAACGGAATCGACTTGTCCCTTTCTAGCATGTGCTTTTGCTTGTGTGGAGGTTAATGACATTTCAAACACTTCAAAGATTGTTTTTGGGATTCTCATTTCTTTAGACGAAAAACAATTGCATTATTCATCGGCCTAATTGTTCAATAAGCCCGAATCACAGAAACGGCTGGCGTCATTTTTATCGATTTTGCAATCCATTAGGATCACTGAATAAGAAAAACGCCTGGCGGCGTCCTTTTAAGTTCGTTCAACTGAGTTCATACGTGTAAAATGGCCGGGTGTGGGAGAAAAACTTATACCCGGCTATTTTCTTACATCGCTAATCCTGTACTCGTAACCATGAATTCCCTCGTAATATTCCGGGTACATGCCTCCTCCACATTCTTCGCAGCTGAATTGCGGAGGTACGGTTGGATCTCCATCATCCATCGCATCGAAATTTCGAACGACATTCAGCGGAATCTCTTCTGTTGTATGACATTGAAGACAGATGTAGGTTACTTTCGCTTTGCTATGCAGCCCGCTTTGCGGCTTTTTCTTTTTCTTCGCTACCTTTCGTTTCTTTGACACCGGCGACATCCCGAATCATCCTCTCCAGACATGCCTTTGAGGTGGAGCACACCGCGTACTTCACCTTCAACTTCCCATCCTCAAGGCAGGCTTCTCCCTTGTATTCGTAATAACTTTCGCATTTTGGGCAACATGGCGGCTTCCCCGTCTGCTCCTTGATCCGTTCACTCCACGTTCTGCGTTTTAATATCCGCTTTGCCTTGACAATCCATCTTCTCGCGGCTTTTTGCCACTCACTGACTAACTTCTTGCACAGGCTCTTGATCCGCCGCGAATAAACCCCGTAGTAACGGATCGTTTTGAAGTTTTCATCCGGAATATGCCGCACAAGTCTACCCATAAATTCTTCTACCGAAATCGTCTCGGTCTTCTCTTCCCCGTCATTCTTATCCCGGTAACGAAATGTCACCTTTTCTCCGTCATACGCTTCGATCCGGCTAACCGCTATCGCTGGTCTTCTCATGTATCGCCCGATATACCCGAGTTGCTGCTTGACGTTCCCTTTCTGTTTCGGAGCATGCACATAAAAGCCTTCTCCGTTCTCGCAGTAAGCTTTTTGCAAACGGGACTGCACTTGCTTTTTCTCTTGTTCACTTAACTTTCGACGAATCAGCTTCAAAACAACCGTCTGCCATTGCTTACGCAGCATCTCGAACGGAATAAAATCGTATGTTTTCCACTCGCCGGTCTTCTTCATTCCTCCCATCGTTACAAGCATATGTACATGAGGATTGAAGTTAAGCCGTGCCCCAAACGTATGCAACCCGGCTACGATTCCGGGAGTTACCTTATGTTTCTTCTCAAAATGTTCTTTGACTAAGCGTACCGCTTCATCCATAAATTCTTTGAGTAATTTTGCCCGATGGAGCAGAAAGATTTCCCGTAATCCTTCGTCGATCGTGAAGACGACATGGCGGTGGTTGACTTGGAATACATCTTGTTCCAGGAGACGTGCCCATTCCTCTGTTTCTCCGCATGAACAGGTCGTACAGAATCTTCCTTTACAACGATACGGAACGAGCCGTAGGTCATGACATCCTTCACATACCATCAGCTTAAAACCGTTTCTGGGATCCCCGCATCGACGGAACTTCTCTACTTCTTTCCGCACATTGGCACGCAGCTTGCCACCATGTTTTGCCACAAACCGATCCCAGTGCCCTCGCTCATCAAAGAAGATTCGTTTCAAAATGTTCGTCTCCATATCCTAACCTTACCAAAAACAGAAATCAGGCGGAAGACCTGCTCCCACCCCAAAATTTATAAATTCTATAATGTTCAAAAAGGGATGCTGCCCTATCGCAGCATCCCTTTGTATATTCCGGGCTCCGAGCCCTCAATCACGATCGCGCCGGTCGCCTTGGCGTAGAAATCTTTCGGGCCCGCGCCGCCGATTACCGCATATCCGTAACCGTCCATCCGCATCAGGTCGAGCGTATGCAGCAGCAGCTGTTTGCCGATCCCCCGGCCCCGCTCCTTCTCATCAACGCCGGTGGGTCCGAAGAACCCTTTCATCGTGGCATCATAGCAGGCGAAGCCTAGCAGCTTTCCGTTTTCAATGGCGATAATACAGGAAACTGGCGAACGGGCAAGAGCTACTTCACATTCGCTTACCCAGTGCTCATTGAAATGCTCGCCTACCCATTTCGCGACAACATGCTTCTCCGGGCCGATGGCACGGCGAATGGTGATCCCGGTCCGGGCTTCGTACTGCTGGGCCGATTCGAAGGGGGGAAGATCGTATAATTTCACTAACATATCGGACATGCTTATCGCTCTCCTTTGTTAGAAAGACGTGTTTTGAGGGCTATTATACGTCTTCCCTTCCCATCCGACAACCGATAAGCGAAAATATTTTCCTGTCACTCCGCACCTTCGAGCACATACTCCTTATATCTTCCGTAATCGCTTTGCTTACACTCCAGAACGAGCTTTGTTCCCTCTTCCTCATAACTCGTCTCGAGCACGTTGGCCTGCTCATTCAAGTAAGAAACGAGGGACCCTTTATCGTACGGAATCAACATCGTGCACTTCACGTAGTCCTTGAAAATCCGCCGGCGGATTTCATTCACCAGCTCGGCAATACCGATGCGCGGCTTAGCGGCCAAGTAAATGATATCTCCCTGCACACTTGGGAATGCTTGCTCCGTCCGATCGGACTTGTTGTAGGCATAGATCATCGGGATGTCGGTGATGCCAATTTCCTTCAACGTTTGGTGCGTGATCTCGATCATCCGCGCGAATTCCGGGTTGGAATAATCAACGACATGGATCAAAAGATCCGCCTCAGCAACCTCCTCCAATGTGGATCGAAACGCCTTGACCAGGTGATGCGGCAGCCGGCTCACGAAGCCCACCGTATCCGTCAGCAAAAACGACTTGTTATCCTCCAGCGGGATATTGCGGACGGACGTCTCCAGCGTGGCGAACAGCATATCCTTCTCCAGCACCTGCTTCTCCATTCCGGGGGTATATGTTTCGAGCAGCGCGTTCATGATCGTCGACTTCCCGGCATTGGTATAGCCAACGAGCGATACGACAGGCACATCGTTCTTCTTGCGCTGTTTGCGTTGGGTTTGGCGATGGGCCACCAGCGTCTCCAGCTCACGGCTGAGCGCGGTGATCTTCTCCTCAATCCGCCGGCGATCAAGCTCCAGTCTCGTCTCCCCCGCACCGCGGTTCTTCGTGCCGACCCCGCCGCTTTGGCGCCCCAGCGATTCCCGCAGCCCGATGAGCCGCGGCAGCATATACTTCAGCCGGGCCACCTCAACTTGGAGCTGGGCCTCGCGGGTTTTCGCCCGTTCCGCAAAAATATCCAGAATCAGCAGCGTCCGGTCAATCACTTTACACTCCAGATCGGACTCCAGATTTCGCAGCTGCGACGGGGATAACTCATCATTAAAAATCACGAGATTGCCGTCGTGCGCCTCCAAGAGCGCCCGCACCTCGGCAATTTTGCCTGTACCGATATAATGCGACGGAGTGACCTTAGGCAGGTTTTGCGTAAGCACGCCCACGACTTCAATGTCGCAGGCCTCCGCCAAATTCGCTAGTTCTTCCATCGAATAGTCGAAATCCGACTGATGATTTAAATTCACGCCAACCAAGATGGCTTTTTGCTCTAACTGTTGTTGTTCCGTCATGGTCATAACCGAGTTCCTCCTTTATAGGAAAAAAATAAACACAGGCACTACACCTGTGTTTACGCAAACGGTCCCTCAAACAGCCCGAAATCCACGAACAGAAGATCACCGTCCCCGTTCGCGTTCCCGGCCAAATCAGGCATATTCTATTCTAAAGTTCCAATTGGTCCCCTTTATCATAGTACACCTATCCCGTTCGCTCTGCACAGGTGCAGAGCCTTTGGCAGTATTCAATTATACGCACAAAGTGGTGAAACGGAATTTAATGTACAACACGGGGAACCCTCCGTTCTTTTTATAGTGATTCCAGTTTATCACAATTCGTATGCGTTCACAATCCACGCGTTATCGAGCAGCCAGATTTTTTAGGAGGACGAAACAATATTTGCATTTTCACGTATATAAAGGAAGAACATAGACAGCAACCAGTCAAACTTGCGTTGTAAGTCAGAACAAAGGAGGCGGAACCCATGGGAGGATTCGATCCCTCTCCGTTTGGCGGAGGCGGCTTTGGGGGAGGCGGCGATATCATGTTTACCATCATCCCCGTATTTATGGTCATCTTTTTTGTTATTTTCATCGTGTTGATGATATCCAGTGGGGTCCGTTACGCCAAGAACGCCCGCTCCCCGCGGGAAACGAGATATGCGCGAATCATCTCGAAACGGATGGACGTGCAGCACAGCTCCAGTCACATAGGCGAAAATAACACGATGCACAGCTCGTCTTCTCGGACGTACTATTACATTACGTTGGAGTTTGATAACGGCAGCCGTCAGGAATATTTGGATGTCAAAAATCTGTACGGCCTTGTCGCCGAGGGCGATGTCGGATATGCCGCTGTCCAGGGTGATTGGATTGTGGCGTTTGAGCGCGATGTGTCGCAGCGTCCAAACGGTGGTACATATTAATGGCCTCCAGGCCAAAAAAACAAGGTGTTCCAAGGATGATCTTGGGACACCTTCTTTGATTGCTGGACACTTTTTTCGGTTTAAAGGCCCGCTCGCGGTACGACTCCCGCAAATAAATACCCGACGACATCGTCGATTCTGGGATCCAGGGCGGCCGGTGAATGGAATACCCCGCGGTTTCCGTATAATGCCCCGCAATTAGAATGCCGTAGGGACGCTCCTCGTTGATAGCATAATCCGTCGTTTTTAGCCATATCCTCTCTTCCTTCAACCAGCAATAAACATCTAAAATGAATATAACCGATGTATACATCAACATCCAGATCCAACACGATCCATCGGATTTTAAATCCTTTAGGAGGCTGTTCTCTCTATGACCAATAACACAGCTGCAGTCCTAAGACTTGAAATCGGCCAAGCCAACAAAACGATCCGTCCCGGCAAACTAGCCCTGCACGCAGGAAGCAATCCGAAAGGAGAATCGTTTGGATTTACCAACTTCTATATGACCCGCAACGGCGAACCTGTGATTCCGGTCGTTGGCGAGTTTCATTTTTCCCGCTTCTCTTATTTGCATTGGGAGGAAGAGCTGCTGAAAATGAAAGCCGGCGGCGTTCATCTCGTTGCGACCTACGTGTTTTGGAATTTCCACGAAGAGGAGGAGGGCGTCTTCGATTGGAGCGGCAACCGCAATCTGCGGCATTTCATTGATCTCTGCGCCAAGCATGAGCTGCCGCTGATTTTACGGATCGGCCCGTTTTGCCACGGTGAGGTCCGCAACGGCGGCATCCCCGATTGGGTGTTCCGTTATCCGCTGGAGGTGCGCTCCAATGATGAGCGTTATTTGTCGCTGGCCCGACGTTTGTACCGGGAGATCGCCCGGCAAATTCAAGGTACCTATTATCAGGAAGGCGGCCCGGTGATCGCCGTGCAACTGGAGAACGAGTATATGCACGCTGGCGCACCGCTGGACGCCTGGGGATACAGCTCCGGTCAATACGTAACCGCCGGTACTGACGGCTCCGCGCATTTGGACGAATTGCACCGGATTGCCGAGGAGGTTGGCATTCGTCCGCTGTTTTTTACCGCTACTGCTTGGGGGGGAGCCGCAGTACCTGAGGAGGGCACGTTACCCATGCTGGCTGGATACGCTTATACGCCGTGGATCCCAAACCAACCGCCAAGCCGCGAGTTCCTGTTCCAGGATCTGCACGTTACGCCCGCCGAGCCGGTGAATTACGACAGCCTGGAGTATCCGGTAGCTTATTGCGAAATGGCCGGCGGCATGCAGGTCAGCTACAAGGCCCGGCCTTACGTGCCGGCGGAGAGCATCGAAGCGATGACGTTAGTGAAGATGGGCAGCGGCAGCAATCTCCTGGGTTATTACATGTACCACGGCGGTTCCAATCCCGTCGGCCGCAAGACGTTCTTAAACGAATCCGGTTTGCCGAAGATCACTTACGATTACCAATCGCCCCTAGGCGAGTTTGGACGGGTTGGTGATTCGTATGACCGCATCCGTACGATCTCGTTGTTTCTGCAAGCTTTTGGTCACCTTCTGGCTCCGATGGGGACCGTGCTGCCCGCAGGTCAGGAGCATATCGCACCTGAAGATACCCACAGCGTACGTTGGTGCGTCCGGCAAAAAGACGGCTCCGGATTTGTGTTCCTGAACAATTTCCAGGATCATGTCGACCTGCCGGATCGCCGGCTACGAATCGAGCTGGATACGCCACAGGGGAAGGCGTTCTTCCCTCAAACTGGCGAGTTCACGCTTCGGAGCAGGCTTGCCGCGATCCTGCCGTTCAACTTAGAGCTGGACGGATTGTTTATTGTGAGCGCCACCGTGCAGCTATTAACCCGGCTGGAAGCAGAGGACGAAACGTTGCTGGTGTTTTTTGCCCATGACGGAATGGAACCCGAGATCGTGATCCGCAAATCCTCGGTATCTGAAGTAGGAGGGGATGGGAGCCATGGTGCCGTTAAAGAAGACGAGGCGAACTGGATCGTTCGCCCAGCGACCGGCCGCCAACATCAGATCCGAGTGAAGACAGCCGAAGGCAGGGTCGTTCGTCTCGTCACCTTAACCCGAGATGAGGCGTTACTAACTTATCGTTTCGACGGGCTGTGGGGCCACGATAGGCTGGTCATCAGCACGAGCCATTTGGCGATAAAGGACGGGCAGCTTATCTGCACTTCGCCGGGACAAAACCAAGTGACCTTATCCCTCTATCCAGCACCTGTCCCATCGGCTGAATTGCGGAGCAGTGCGGGGGTGTTGCAAACTGCGGCAGAACCTGACGGAAGTGTGTTCCAAACGTATACCCTTGATTTTGCCGCTTATTTGCCCGAGCTGACTCTCAACTCTCCATCGGATCGCTCTGTACTGGTGGATGTCCCTGCTGACTGGCCGGAATCCGTATCGGACGTCTGGCTGCGTATCGAGTACGACGGCGATGTGGCCGCCGCTTACCTCGGTGACCGGATGTTGACGGATCATATCCATTACGGACAGCATTGGGAAATCGGGTTAAAACAAGTGCGGCACGAGCTGGAGAACCATCCGCTGCACCTCTCGATTACACCGCTTCGCCGAGGCACGGTGCATAGCTTCGTGAACCAGGCCTACGTGGAGCGATTTGAAGGGGTGGAGATCGCCAAAATCCACGACATTCAGGTCATCCCCCATTATTCCGCACGTTTATGGCCGCAAGGCAAGTAAAAGTCAAAAAGCGCGGGTGCAGGAGGAGTTTCTCATGCCCTCGCGCTTTTTTAGATAGGCGATAGGGAATCCGGACACGTCGTTCCTATGCTCAGTTCACCGGTAATCCCCGCTCGCGTGCAAAATTGCCCCAATGCGGCTTACGTCCGTCGATGTCGATGAACCCGTATTCGTCGGACAGGTCCCAGCTGGTCAGCGCTCGGCCGGTTTTGGCGTGGACGTTCGGGTCTGCGGCCAGAGCCGCCACTGCTTGCCCCACAAAATACGGCGTTTCGGATTCCGCGTATAACGGTTCCTTCTTGATGGCATCTCGCCAATTCGCTTCCTGAACGCCAAAGTAATCCAGCATCTGCTCGGAACGCAAAAATCCAGGAGTCACCGCCAATGCCGTCACATTGTGCGCCTTCAGTTCCTCGGCCATGGCTGCGGCCAGGTGGATCGGTGAGATTTTGGCCAGACTGTAGTACAGGTTCCCTCGATAGTTATAGGTCGATCCGTCGGTAATTTCGATGACCAGGCCTTCCTTCCGTTTGATCATCATCGGTACCCCGTAATAGCTCGTAATGAGATGGGTATGAACGGCCCGCTCCTGCATCAGTAACCCATCGGCCAACGGCTGCTCCCAGAACGGAGTGTTCCAATGGGTGAGGTTCTCGCCGCCCCAAATGTCATTCACCAAAATGTCCAGGCGTCCGTTCTGTTCCTTGTCCACACGTTCAAACAAAGCCTTGACCTGCTCCGGCACCGTATGATCCGTGCGGACGGCGATCCCGATTCCGCCGCGAGCGGTTACCATTTCAGCCGTCTCGTCAATCGTCTCCGTTCGGCCGATGTCCGATGCTTCTCCCCGGACGCTCCGTCCGGTGCAATACACCGTCGCCCCAGCAGCCCCCAACATAACAGCGATTCCCCGGCCTGCTCCACGTGTTGCTCCGGCAACGACGGCCACTTTTCCCGCTAAAGGTTTCTTATCCATGGTTTCGTTCGCTTCCTTTCCAGATTGAATTTCGCACGTACCTTTGTAGAATATCAAAGTATATATGACATCTATTGTCTTATATCCATGGTATAATCATTCCACGAATCTAAAGAGGCGGGAGGGGGAGTTATTGTGCGTGCGGATCGTTTGCTAAATCTGCTGCTCTTGCTGCAGAACCGGGGAAAAATGAGCTCGCGCCAGCTGGCAGAGCTGCTGGAGGTGTCGGAGCGGACGATCGTCCGGGACATCGAGGCGTTGAGCGCGGCGGGCATCCCCGTGTACGCGGAGCGCGGCTCCCGCGGCGGTTGGGTGCTGGCGGACAGCTATCGGACGAACCTGACCGGCATGCGGCCGGAGGAAATCGTCTCGCTGCTGCTGACGAACCATAACGAGCTTTTGAAGGATCTGGGGATACAGGGGGATTTTCAGGCTGCTTATCAGAAGCTACTAGCCGCTGCCCCCGCCCCAATTCGGCAGGACGCCGAGATGATCCGCGAGCGCCTCCATATCGACGGGGCCGGATGGCATGCCTCGGAGGAGGCTTTCCCTTGGCTGGCCGCCGTGCAGCAGGCGGTATGGACCCAGCGGAAGCTGCGCATCCGCTACCGCAAGGAAGACGATGTCACCGAGCGGATCATCCATCCCCTGGGGCTCATCGCCAAACGCAACGTATGGTACGTAGCGGCCGAGCAGGAGCCGAACGGGGAGCTTCGCACGTTCCGCATTTCCCGGCTGGAGGAAGCCTCCCTGTTAGAGGAGACATTCGTACGGCCAGATGGGTTTGACCTGGCGGCGTATTGGGAGCAATCGACCGCTCGCTTCAAATCGGAACTGCCCCGCTATCTCGCGCGGATACGGACGAACGAAACCGGGCTGAGCCAACTCCGCAGGGAGCGATTCATCAAAGTGCTTCATACGGAAGGACCGGACAACCAGGGCCAGATTCTGGCGGAGATCGACCTCCAGACACTGGACTGGGCATGCGGCGTGATCCTAAGGAACGGCCGGGATGTAGAAGTGCTGGAGCCGCAAGAGCTGCGAGAACGAGTGAAATCCGAAGCTCAGGCGATACTCACGTTGTATGAACACTAGGCTAGGTGACCCCCTCTTTGTCCGGACGCTTTTGCAGGATTATCCCCTTTGATCAGGTCGCGGGGAAACAGATCCTCTCGGGAAGGAAAGGGTGGGGAAGGGACAGATGTTCGACTAGCTCCCCTCTCTCTGCCCGGACGCTTTGCAGGATTATCCCCTTTGATCAGAGCGCATGGAAACAGATCCACTCAAGAGAACGAAAAGCAGGGGGAGGGCCGGATTTTCGTGTAGTTCAGGATGGGTTGAGAGTGGTTCGTGGTGGATTCGGAATTCGTGCAGAATTGATGCGAATTGATTCGGAAATGCTGGGAATTGATCCGAGAATGGTTGGGAACGATTGAGATTGAATCAGAGCAAATTCAGGATTGATTTGGGAATGATTAAAGGTGATTCGGGATTGACTCGGGGTTGGTTCAAATTGCTTTTTGGATGGTTCGGGAATAGTTCGGGATCCAGTCTCGGACTTGTCCCTGATTTCCCGTTCCCTTATTCGGACACGCCTTCCGCCCCACGCCACCTGCTTACCTTCTGAACGAAAGGGATAATGATGCAAAAGAACCTCACAGAGGCACCCTGAACGAAAGGGATAATGTGTGAAAGTCCCCCCAGAAAGACTCCCCTCCCTCAACCACCTGCTTATAAAAAATAGCCGGCCAGAACAATCAACTTCTGGCCGGCTATTTTTTCACGGTTAGTCCAGCAGGAATGCGCGCGGCGATACGTAGAGGAAGCGCTCGGCTCTGGCCATCACGTGGACTTTCTGCTCGGGAAAATGTTCATACACATAATCCACGAAGTGCCCCGGCTTCTCTGCATTTACCGCGAACAGGTCATAATGCAGCGGGATCACTGTATCCACGCCGATTTCCTGGGCGAAGTGTGCCGCTTCCCGGTAATCCATGTTCCCAACGATTCCGCGCCGCTGGCGGAAGTAATCCCGCCCGTTGATCGGCAGCAGGGCGATGTCCGGTTTCAGCTCACCAACTCGCTTGATCAATTCCGGAAAAACCAACGTATCCCCGGCATGATAAAGCGTCACGCCGTTAAGCTCCAAAACGTACCCGACGTACCGGGGGCAGCCGTCCGCATCCCGTTCCAACTGCTCATGGGCCGCCGCAATTGGCGTTACTCGCAGCTTGGAGAAGAATTCCAGCGGCTTACGGTCGTCTGCGGTGATGAGCAGGGAGTCCGGTAGGCCCATCTCCTGCAATGCCGGCTTGCAGCACGCCGGTGCGAGGATCGGCGCCTCCGGACTGCTGCGATGCAGCCACGGCAGCGTCCGCGCATCCATATGGTCATCGTGTTCATGCGTAATCAGGCATAGCTGAACGCCTTCAATCTCTTCCGGTGCAATGGGCGCAGGAAATGTGCGCCGCCAATCGCCGTCGTCCAGATCGCCCGAGAGATAGGGATCTACGTAAATCGTGATCCCATCCCCTTTAACGATGACGCTTTCCTGGCCAAGATACCAAATCGCCAAGGTTCCGTAGGGGGCTTTCGTCCGGGCGATCTCGCGGATCAATGCGGCGCCTGTTCGCTGATTTTGAGTCATTAGATAGGGGCACTCCTTGATTTTTTAGGTTCCCGCTACAATCGAACGAATGGTTTCCAGAGGCAGCTTCGGCTTACGATCATAGGTCAACAGGCCATTAATTTCCTGCTCCACGTCCGTAAACTGGGTATAGCAGAAGCCTTGAACCACCGGAGATTGCAGCATCGGTACGATAACATTCTTTAGCCGCAACGCAAAATCCTCCTCATTCTCCGCACCCGAGTACCCCCAGCCTTCCCATTCGTTCACCTTAAAGGATATCCCGCCAAACTCTGTGACCAGAATCGGCTGCCCCTCGTAAGGGAATCCGGGCACCAGAATCACCCGATTACCGGGAGCAGCAGTCAAAGCCGATTCGACCGTTGCATACCGTTCCTCCAGCTTTTCCCTACGCCACTCGTAGTCGTGAATCGTCACAAGGTCGGTGGTAACCAGTTCCCATCCGTCATTGGAAATGACCGGGCGCGTGGGGTCCAGCGATTTGGTCAGGTGGTACAGCGATACCGCGTGGTGCTGCTGCTGCTTGTCAATCATAATGTTGGTCACGCCCCAACTTTCGTTCAGCGGAACCCATGCCACGATGCAAGGATGGTTAAAATCCCGCTCCACCGCCTGCATCCATTCCCGCGTCATCCGGCTGACATACTGCTCAGTGAACTGGTAGGCGTTCGCCATCTCCCCCCACACCAGCAGACCCAGCTTGTCGGCCCAATACAAGTAGCGGGGATCTTCGATTTTCTGATGCTTCCGCACCCCGTTCAGCCCCATGGCCTTCACCAGCTCCACGTCCCGGCGCAAGTCCTCGTCGCTTGGCGCGGTCAGCAAGCCATCCGGGAAGTAACCTTGATCCAGCACCAGCTTCATATAATAGGAACGATTATTTAAGTGCAGTTTGCCGGATTCCACTGAAATTTTGCGCATCCCGAAATAGCTATAGACCGTGTCCACGGGCATACCATCGATCAGCAGCGTTAGCTCTAGATCGTACAAATTGGGGCGCTCCGGCGTCCACCAGCGTCCCAGACCATGATCGTTAAAGTCATCCAGGTGAATCACCCGGCGACCCGACTCATGACTTAAGGAGAAGCAATCCTCAGCGACAAATTCGCCGTTAAACGTGATGACGGCTTTCATGCTGGCTTTAACGGAGGCGCTGTGCCCTGCCAAAAACACCTCAAGACCGATATCATTCTTGTCGATGTCCGGGATCAACCGAATGCGATCAATTCGTGTCGTTGGTACCGGCTCAAGCCAGACGCTCTGCCAAATCCCGGTCGTGCGGGTGTAAAAGATGCTCTCCGACTGATCCTTCCAATACTGCTTGCCCCGCGGCAGGGAGACGTCGCGGCTGTAGTCCGTCGCCTTCACGACAACGATATTCTCGCCTTCATCAAGCACATCCGTAATATCCGCCTTAAACGGCGTATGTCCGCCTTCATGCATCGCCACCAGATGCCCGTTCACCCATACTTTGGCCTCGTAATCCACGGCGCCAAAATGCAGCAGCAGCCGGCCAGCCTTATAGTCTTCCGGTACGGTAAAGGTTCTCCGGTACCAGACCTGATCGTGTACGGTTGGATCGCCGATGCCGCTCAGCTTGCTCTGGTAGCAGAACGGCACGTTGATTTTCCGGCCAAAATCATGTTTCTCGTACCATCTTTCCCTTTCACCAATCCCTTGGTCGTCAAATTCAAACTCCCATTCTCCGTTTAAACTCATCCAAGCGTCGCGGACAAATTGGGGACGAGGGTACTCGTTACGTAAAGGTTGACTTGTCATTTTTCCGCTCCTTCGGGTCTCAATTTATTGTTTTTGTTTTAATACATAATTTTTGTATCTTTTAAGCTAAATATATCCCCGAACTCATATTTTGTCAACGCTTTCAGCTGATTTTTCTAATCATATTAGGCATTTTTATTTTACGAACTTTTTGGAATTAAGTATCTGCAATACAAAAAAAACCACCAACTCCCCAAGGAGCCGATGGTTAGATTAAAGCTTCATTGAATATAATCAAGCGTCTTCATCCAAAGTGTAGGCGACCTGCAGAACCAGGTCCTGGTCGTAATCGCCAAACTGCTTGCCGAATAGATTAACGCCGCCCTTATGGATCGCATCCGGCTTGACGCCGATCCGCACACGCAGACTCGGCCGTTGATCGAGGTTCAGATCGTTGATCGTGACGTCGGAGACTTTCTGCATATCGAGCGTCGTGCGTTCGCGGTCAACTCGCCATGTTTTCAACAAGCCGTATTGCGTCATCCAATCTTCCCACCAGGACGGATTTAATGCGCCGCGCCGATCCCCAAAATCCCCGGGACTCGTCCACATGCCGATCTCAACGCCATTAATCCATACGGAAATATCTGAAGGCCAGTCATTGTCATAGTTTGGTGCTTCCGAGCACATTTCCATTGACAACTCCAGCGATTGAATGCGCGCATTCTGCGGAACTTCCAGCGGGAACTGGTACTCCACATACCCTTTACGAAACCACAGAATCTGCGCCCCCACATGCTTAGGGTGGTAGAAGCTGGCCGGCTCATCCTCCCGAACCAGCATCCCTTCGCTGGATGCCATGCCGCACGTCGGATGAACCTCACAATCGCTGTAATGCCCGATCGGCATTTCAACCTCGTAAAACTTCATCCCGTCCTTGGACGTCCGGATGCTCGAGTTCAACGAGATGAGAATATCGTCGTAATTGCGGCTGCACACCTTCATCGCACCGCGGACGGCCGGAAGCAATTCCGTATTAATCAGCTTGGCTGCTTCCAATATCTTGACGTTGTTCGCCACCGTAGACACTGGCAGCTCCAGCGTCTCGGCAAGCTCAATGATATTCATGCTCCGCGTGTTGAGCAGGCGAAGAATGTCTACGCGAGACCGTGTAGAGAGCGCGTGCGCCACTTGAACCAGCTTATCCGGTTCGTGTATCCCGACTTCCAGCATAGGAACCTCCGTATCCGTATTCCCAAAAAATGATCTTACTTTCTTGACTTTACTACAATAAGCTGTAATAAATCAAGATTCATAAAGGTTATCACGATTCCGGGATCTTCAACGGCATCAGATCAAAGCAGTCCAGTTCAAACTCCCCGCGATTCTTGGTGAATCGCAGCTTGTTTGTCCCATCCTTCAGCTGAATTTTGGCAGTGGACAATCCCCAGTTGTTCCATCCCTTCGGGTGAACCGCCACGGTAACGGAAGATCCCATATCAACGCTTAAATCAAAATAGGCCATTTCTCCGGCAGCGCTCCCGTTTGCGGTTCTCGCCAGCAAGAGATACTCTCCCGCCGCAGCTTGGACGGAATACTCCGCGTAGCTGTCTTCCTGCTCAAACCGTCCTACGCTCTTTCCACCGGAACCCGCAGGATTCTCCAGCACAGTCACACCGTCTCCAAGCTGCCCCTTCTCCGCTTCATAGCGGATGCGGCTCGCCTCTCCGGACGGCAAGGATAGCGGGAGGTTCGGGTCTACTGGAACCCCTAGATTCGGGGTGTTATCCGCATTCCAGGTAAAGGGCTGCATCCGCACTTCCCGGTTCCAGCCGGCATCCTTGTATTTCGCCACGTGATATACAATCCAATCCTCTGTACCGTCAGGTGACGTGGTGAAGGAATGGTGTCCCGGGCCGTACAGCCCGTTGCCGGACACAAAAATTGGTTCCTCCCTCTTATGCCATGAAGCCGGATCGAGCAAATCGCTGGTCACATCTGCCGTGATCAAGCCCAGACAATAATCGTTCGTCCAGCTTCCGCTCGCCGAGTAGACCAGATTAATGGTTCCGTTTCGAACCGCCACCTGCGGACCTTCATTGACATGCGGCGAATGGTTCGTTTCCCAGGCATAGGTCGGCCGGGCGATCTCCACACGCTCCGAATCAATCGTCCAGGGGTTACTCATATGGGCGATGTATAGATTTTGACGAACATTCTTGTCCCCTTCCCAACCGGACCAAATAAAATACAACTCGCCATTCACCTGCAGAACGGTCCCATCAATGGCCCAACGATTGGCGGCGTCGGTGATTTGCCCTTTTTGCTTCCATACACCTTGTAATGGATCGGTCGAGGTATTCTCCATCACGTACATGCGATGGTTCACGTTGTCCCCGTCATCCATGGCGTAATAAATATACCAGGCTCCATGAATATAATGAAGCTCGGGAGCCCAAATGCCGTGGCCGCCTGTCGGAATCACCCTCCGGGGAGCGGCATCCACCCCCGTCATACTGGCGGATTTCCAAACCGTCACGTCACCGCCGGTGGTTTTCGTGAAGTAATAATACCCGTCGGTATGTTTATACATCCATGGATCTGCCCCGTCCTGCATCAGCACATTATAGAAATCATCCCGTTCTTCACCCGCGCTACCGGAGCCAGAACAACCTACCTGCGCCAATAGAAACAGACAAATGGCAGGCAACAGCGCTTTCCCGAATTTTCCCGTTTCCATCTTCATTTTCACCCTTTAATTGACCCGACGTAGACACCTTTAACAAAATACTTCTGCAAGAACGGATACACGCACAAAATCGGAACCGTGGATACAACGATCGCGCAATATTTCACCAGTTCCCGGAATGCGGTCGAGCTCTGAGCACTGTCGATGACGACGCCTCCTGCACTGCCGATCGTGGTTGCCGTGGAATCGTTGGCGACCAAAATTTCCTTCATTAATAGCTGCAGCGGGAACAGCTCCCGATCCTTCAGCAAGACCATCGCGTTAAACCAGGAGTTCCAGTTCCCCACCAGATAGTACAGAAAAATAACGGCCAACGTCGCCTTGGACAGCGGCAGAATCACCCGGATCAAGATGGCAGCCTGGCTTGCCCCATCGATCGTTGCCGCCTCTTCCAGCTCTGCCGGCAGCGACTGGAAGCTGGTTCTTAAGATAATGATATTCCACGTGTTCAGCGCGGTCGGCAAGATCAGCGCCCACAGGTTGTTATATAAATGGATATCTTTCATTAATAGAAACCAGGGAATCAACCCGCCGCCAAAGAACATCGTGATCGTAATCAGAATCATGATGAAATTTTTGAAATAGAGATCTTTTCTCGACAGGACAAAAGCGCCCATGATCGTCATGACCATATTCACCAACGTGCCTAACCCTACGTAGATGATCGTATTTTTATAACCAACCAGCAGGCTGTTGTCCTTAAAGACCAGCTTATATCCGTCCAGCGTAAATCCAAGCGGCTTCAACAAAAGTCCGCTGTGTGCCATCAGCGCCGTCGGGTTGCTGACCGAGGCCAGCAAAATATGCAGCAAGGGATAGAAGCAAATTAGCGTAATCGCGGTGAGCATCATGTAGTTCATGACGTCAAACACGCGATCCCCGGTCGTCATAGGCTTCCAGTGTCGTCGTTTCAGCTTTTTGCGACTGGACATGGTCATCCCCCTTTCTACCATAAGCTCACTTCCGAAGTACGCCGGGCGATTCGGTTCGTCGCCCACAGCAGCGCAAAGTTGATCACGGCGCTAAACAAGCCAACCGCGGTGGAGAAGCTGAGGCTGGCTTCCCGTAAGCCCCTTCGATAGACATAAGAAGCGATGACGTCTGCCGTATCGTAAATGAGAGGGTTGTAAAGCAAAATAATCTTCTCGTATCCGGACGCCATCAATCCGCCAATCGCAAAAATAAACAGAATCACGATAATCGGCGTAATTTGCGGCAGCGTAATGTACCACATCTTTTTGACTCGACCGATTCCGTCAATCTCGGCTGCCTCATACAAAGCAGGATCGATCGAACTCATCGCGGCCAGATAAATGATGCTGTCCCAGCCGATGTTCTGCCAAATCCCGGAAAACGTATAGATCGGCCTAAAAAAGCCGGAGTATCCGAGCAGCGAGGTGTAGTCCTTGCCCGTGATCCATTGCAACACTTGCGTAACAATGCCTTCATCCGCCGTGAAGATATGAATGATCCCGCACACGACCACCAAAGAGATAAAATGGGGCATATAGGTGATCGTTTGTACGGTTTTTTTGAACTTCCCGTCGCGAATTTCATTCAGCAGCAACGCCAAAATGATCGGTGCCGTAAATCCAAACACGATCCCCCACACATTAAGGAGAAGCGTATTCTTGGTCACCCTCCAGAAGTACGGCCCCTGAAAGAACTCTATGAAATGCTTCAAACCAACCCATTCGCTTTGAGCAAACCCAAGCAACGGCTTATAATCCTTAAACGCGATAAGCACTCCCCACATCGGACCGTAACAAAAAACCAGGAACCAAGCGACAACCGGAAGGGCCAGCAAATAAACAAACCAGTTTTTTCTCAGATCTTTTTTGATCCTGGTTCGCGTGCTGTTTGGCTTCGGAGCCTCTGAGGAAGGAGCGATTTTTCTTGATTTACGGACGATCTCCATGAACGTATCACCTACTCTTCTTATTCCGAATTCTCTGAAACAATAACGAGGGGCCCAAGCTTAACCAGCCCCGGTCACCCTCGTTATATTTCTTGCTCGATCTTTAGGCCAAACGGCGATTATCTGCTGTTGTAACGATCCAATGCTGCCTGATGAATGCTCAGGAATTCGTCCAACCCCATCTTCTTAGCTTCTTCTAAGAACTTGTCGTACGCGTCCACCGGCAACTCGCCTTTGATGATCTTGGCAAAATATTCACCCCGGAGCGTAGACAACTGGTTCCCCAGTTCCGCCTCCCGTGAAGCTTCCTCTTTCGTAAACGAAATCGGAGGCATAGCCGCGCTCGTATCCATGTTCTCGGTCCAATATTTCCGAATTTCGCCGGAGTAGCTGCCTTTCGCTACGATCAGCGGGTTGGAGTTATGCTCGTCGCGAATGTCCGGCCAAATATGTCTGCGATATTTATCGAGTGCCACTGCTACCGGCTGGCCATCCGGATCATTGTACATGTAGCTGTTCTCTGGATAATAAGGCTTGCCGTTCTCATCAATGAGGTGAACCGTGCCGTATTCTCCGTAGTTATAGATTTCCCAGCCCTTCTTGGTGTAGGCGAAATCCAACCAGGCCATGGCCGCTTCGACGTTATCACATTGGGTGGTGATGGCAGCCTCTGTACCTGTTCGCTTAAAGTTCTTGTACGTTGTTGCGGATTGATCCCCCTTGTTCAGCACAGGGTTCAGCGCGCCAACAAAATCGATATCATTTTGTTCCTTCCAATAGCTCCACATCGTGTCCGGCGAATCCATCATAACCGCGGTCTTGTCGGAAATGGCGCTGGCCATTCTTTGGTTGAAGTCAGCCGTTGCCCAGTCTTTGTTGAGCAGCCCTTCTTTGTTCCATTGCTGCATCATGGCCAGGTATTCCTTGGCCTTCGGTTGTGCTGGACCCCAGGCTACTTTGCCATTGCTGTCCACGAAGGTCCAATCCCACACGCCATAAGCGCCGTTTAAAATCCCGGTAAAGATCTGACCATAGTTTGATCCGTAGTTCAGCGGCTCGCTGTACCCCACTTCCTTCGCTTTGGTCAGGAAGGTGTGCCATTCATCAATCGTTTCAGGCACCGGAAGCCCTGTCTTATCCAGCGCTTCCTGCTTGATCAGCATCCCGAACCACATCCATTCCGAATAAGGAGCAATGCCGTAGAAACCAAGCAGTTTGCCGCTGTCGGTGACCGTCGTTTTTCTTCTCGTCTCGTCAGAATTGCGCCAAGCCGTATAGTTCGGAGCATACTTCTCCATCAAATCGGTCAGATCCAAATACGCTCCATCGTTAACGCCCGCCTCAAAGCCTCCAGGGTACCGGCCAGGCTCAATGATGATATCCGGCAAATCTCCGGAGGACATCATCAAGGTAAAGGCATCCGCTTCCTGCCCTACCGGCGGAGTGATGAAGTTGACTTTAATCCCCGTCAGCTTCTCCACTTGCTTCTGGATCGCGTGGTTGTTCATATCCGGGATGTTGCGATTCGCAGGCATCCAGACATCCAGCGTCACTTCTTCTTTGAAAGGGTAAGCAGAGTAGTCGTTTGGAATTTTCTCATCAAAAATATCACCCAGATACGTATCGTTGAGCGTCGTATTCACTTCGTTGATTTGCTCTGGAGTCGGAGATGTATTCCCGCGAATATCCTGACTGATGTCGGCAAACGTGGTTTCCTTCTTCTGTGGCTCCTCGGTAGCATTCTCGCTGGTGTTATTGCCTACGTCAGCCTTTTTCGAACCGCCCCCGCTGCAAGCCGTAATCATGGAGACCGCAAGAATAAAAACAAACAGAAAACTTAAGATACGCTTTGACTTGTTATTCATATGAACCTCCCGATTATTGATTTCAAACGCAACAACCCCCGATATTTCCGCTTGCACTCATCGCCCTTTTCGGATCGGTTCAACCCCCTCTGTCATCAAATGACTCACCGCGAAATTATATTATTGTTTTATTACAATAATTTTGTATCTTTTCGTTGATTATAATCCCCGTTCGACGTGATGTCAACGCTTTCATTTACGAAGATAACGATTTTTTTAATAAAATAACTTGTTGTTTCAAATCAAACTATTAGTTTCAAAAAAACTGTAATTAATTTCGCACCCTTTATTCTCCGGCAGGCCGCGGGATCGGCACCCCCGTGCCGACAGGAACCCCGAAATCCGGCATTCCGTTTGCTTTCCAACCAAATTTTTGGAGTCTTGTGCTGCGGGGAGAACCAGCGGAGCGGGGTTGCTCGGCTTCCGAGTAATCGTACGCATGGTAAACGATCCAATCCTCGGAGCCGTCGGGAGATACGGTAAAGCTGTTATGCCCCGGGGCATAGACCCCGGCGGAAGGATTTTTTGCAAAGACCGGGCCGTCTTCCTTGATCCAGGAGTTCGCATCAAGCAGATCTGCGGTCTCCGGGATTCGCGTTATGCCTAAACAGTAATCATCCGACCACGTTGCGCTCGCCGAGAAGACAAGGAAGATCCAACCGTTGCGCCGCAACAAGACAGGGCCTTCGTTAATCGCCATCCCGCCTTGCTTCTCCCACGGCTCCGTTGGGGCTGTAATCAGCACGTTTGGACCGGTTAACGTCCAAGGATTGGTCATTCGAGCAGCGTAAACCGCTGAGCCGTAATCCGGAAAATGGCCATAACCGGAATAAAAGAAATACAACTCCCCTTGATGTTGGATGACAGTTCCGTCTAACCCTGGGAACTCCGTGTTCACCACGCTTTTAAACTGCCACTCATCGTTCATCGGATCATCGCCCGCAAGTTCAAGCACGCAGATGCGTCGCGTTGCGTCCCCGCCGCCGTCATTAGCTGTATAGTAGATATACCAGCGTCCATCGATGAGATGCAGTTCCGGCGCCCACAGATTGAAGGAATAGGGGCCGTTTGGCTCAGGCGTCCACACGGTCTTCGGTTGAACATTCCCAAGTCCGCTCAAGGTTGGACTGTGCCAAAGAGCGATGCGGTCGCCCAAGGTCACCATCATGTAATAGCTTCCATCAGGATGCCGAATGACCCAAGGATCCGCACCATTTGACAGGATCGGATTAACAAACGTTTGATTCTCCATCGTTATCCCTCCTAAGTACGAGATATCGTCCTAAAGTGATAGTAAAGTATTGTTTTATTACAAACATTTTACTTCGTTTTCATCACAATAATCGGTTATTCGGCGAATGTCAACGTTTACATTTTGGGGAGCAGCACAAAAAAGCTTATGTCCGCGCATCCTTGGGTGACATAAAAACCATGGATTCTCAGCCATACGAAATCACTCCTAAACCAGTTAAGTTAAAAAACGCTAATCTGGATTAAACGTTTTTCTACTAAAATATTATTCTACAGAGATTAAATAGAATAATAGCGAATAACTATTAAAGTAATATTTTCGAGCCTAATTTGACAACACCAAGCAGAATGTTTATTATTAATTATGGAAATTTTATTTAATATGAGCAAAAAAAGGGGGGGAATTTAATGCAAAAACTCCCGTGGTTAATAAGTATACTGGCATGCTTCCTATTGCTCATCACTGGTTGTAATGAACCCCAGCCTAAAACTGATGATGCGATGAAAACAGCCGAAGCCTATAAAACGACCGAATATAAAGTTGACTTTACTGAGGATCTGTTGTCTGCCGAATCCATTCAGAAGCGAAACGAAGCGATCAAACCTTTTTTAACGGAATCGTTTTACGAAAAACAGGTTAACAATCGAATCACCATTTTACCTTTAAGAGTTGCTGCGGATACGCAGCTGTCCATCAAACCTGATGATTTGCAAACCCGCATTAAAGCGCAAGACGAGAACAATGTCACCATCGAATACACTGTAAATCTACTACTGACAAACTCGGAAGGCCGCGAAAGCAACCGAGTTCCGTTAGAAGGCGAGTTGATGATGACTTTCGTAAACGAGCGATGGCTGGTGCAATATGACGACTTTAATGTCCAAGTCTTCATGAAATTGATTTCCGAAAAATAGGCTCCAGCTGTCCTAGTGCATAAGCCATAAATAAAACCCTACTTTCCGCGTATATGGAAAATAGGGTTTTATTATTATAACGATGATTGAAGAACAGCCTCCCGCTTCAATATCGCGATTCCGTTGACCGGCAGCTCGATTGTGCCGCTTACGGTCAAGCCGGTTTCGGCGTCTGTATAGCTCCTGCGGTCGAGCTCGACGCGAACGGCGCGGCCGGAGAAATTTTGCACGAAGACGTAATCGTGCTGACCGTCCGTGCGCAGCTGGGCAGTCACTCCCGCCGGCAGGTCGGTATCCAGCGCCCGGCGCACGCCGGCATCTTGAACGAGCTTGCCGTAAAACGCCTCGTAGAAGGCGGGATCGCTGACGCGGGCGGCCAAATAGTAAGCTTTGCCTTGGCCCAGCTCGTTTAGCGTTAAGGCCGGCTTCCCTGCGTAAAAATCGTCGCGGTAGACGCCAAGGACCTTGGAGCCTTCCGCATGGATATGCTCGCACAGCTCATGAATCTCATAGGTCCCGCTGAAGCCTAGCGGATTCCCGTCTTCCAGAATCAACGCGTTACGGTCATGGTCATGCAGGCCGTCGATTTCCTCTGCCCATACTCCAACCGCCTTGCGCAGCGGTCCCGGGAAGCCGGTCAGATGGCACAGGTCGTTCTCGTCGACGATGCCTGACCAATATGTGACGAACAAGGTACCGCCGTCCTTGACGAACTGCTCCAGCTTGGCTCCGGTTTCTTCCCGGATTAAGTATGCCATCGGTACGACCAGCAGTTTGTAACCGCTGAAGTCGTCAAACGAGCCGATGATGTCCGTTGGCACGCCCAGCTCCCACAAGGCGCGATACTGCTGCATGACGGTCTCTTCATAATGGATGCCTTTATTGCGTGGCCCTTGGGCGTCGTTGATCGCCCAGCGGTTATCCCAATCAAACAGGATGGCTGCTTCCGCTGGAACGGTGGTACCGAGGATCTCCGTTAACTCGGACAGTGTTTTACCAAGCGCAGCAACATCGGCGAACACGCGCGTGTGCTCATGGCCGACGTGGTCGATGACCGCGCCGTGGAATTTCTCGCTGGAGCCGCGGCTTTTTCGCCACTGGAAATATTGGACTGTGTCGGACCCGTGGGCCACTGCTTGCAGCGAGGACAGCTTGTGCATACCCGGCCGCTTCAGCTTGCTGACCGGCTGCCAGTTCGTCAGTGACGGCGTGCTCTCCATCAGCATAAACGGCTTCTGCTTCAAGGAGCGGAACAAGTCGTGGTTAAATGCAAACCAGGAAGCAACCCCCGCATCGGATTCGGCCTCATGCCACATCGGATAAGCGTCCCAGGAAATGACGTCCACAGCTTTCGCAAACTCGCGATAATCCAACCCGTAGAACAGGTCCATCATATTTACTGTGCAGGGCAAATCCGGATTGATTTGTTTGAGCGGCTTGATCTCATGCTTGTAGAAGTCGATCGTCTGGTCGGATACGAACCGGCGCCAGTCAAGGTTCTGTCCATGCACCATCATTTCGCCGTGAGGTGCCGGGGATTCCACCTGCGACCAGGAGGTGTACGTATGGCTCCAAAAGTTCGTCCACCAAGCGTGGTTGAGCGCTTCGAGCGTGCCATACTTCCGTTTCAACCAGTCGCGGAAAGCGTCTTGGCAGTAGTCGCAGTGGCATTCCCCGCCGTATTCGTTGGATACGTGCCACCCCACCACGGCCGGATGACTGGAATAGCGCTCCGCCAGCCGGGTGTTCATCTGCGTCACTTTTTCCCGATAGACTGGGGACGTAAAACAGTGGTTATGACGCATGCCGTGGAGGTTGCGCACCCGGTTCTTCTCAACGCGCAGCACTTCCGGGTACTTCTCTGACATCCAGGCCGGCCGAGCGCCGCTTGGCGTCGCCAACCAGGCGTAGATACCGTTCTCAGCAAACGTGTCCAGCACGCGGTCCAGCCATTCAAACCGGTAGACGCCTTCCTCCGGCTCTAGCGAAGCCCAGGAAAAGATCCCCACCGACATCACATTGCAATGGGCCAGCTTCATCAGCCGGATATCCTCCGCCAGCACCTGCGGATCATGGAGCCATTGGTCAGGGTTATAGTCGGCACCGTGCATAAAGACCGGCAGTTTGTCGCTGATTGGCGGAAACTTCATCGGTTTTGAGCTTCTACTCATAGGAATAACTCCTCTCCGTTTCTGATCTGTAATGAAGTAGATTGGTTTCTCACGTGCTACGAAATGTAAAAGTGCAGTCCATTTTCGCCAAATCGCCCTTTTCGAAGCCTTTCAACTGCAAAAGTGCAGTTGATTTCAGGGCAAACCGCCCATTTTAGCCTCCATCGTCTCCAATCAAATGTACTTTTGCATTTCACACGCCGAATGAAGAGGGTTTTTCGCAAAATCAAATGTACTTTTACAGTTCGACACACTCTCAAACGCTCTCCTGCCCCTTCAAACGTCACGATGAATGAAAAAGAGGGGACGGGCGTCCCCTCCTTTCACCCCCGCCTGCTTATTGGCCTTGGGCGGCAAGGAATGCGTCGATTTGGCTCTGCAGCTCTTGTTGAATCTTATCCAGACCGGCCGCCTTCAACTGTTTGTTCAGGTCGGCTTGGCCTTTCTCCAAGTCCTTGATCAGGCCGTATTCCAGCGGGATTGCATAACGCAGCATGACGTTACCTACGTTCGCTACTTCGTTCTTCACCTTGGTGTCGTCAAAGACGAAGGTTTCCAGCGGGAAGTGATAAACTTTAGACTGCCAATCCGCCAACATTTGATTGCCTTCTTCCGGATAGGAAGCGTCGGTGCGGTTCAGCAGTGAGTTCCAGCCCCATACGGAGTAGCCCGACAGGTTATAGTTGTTGAAGCTTGGTCCCGGATTGTATTTGTCATCGCCAACCGGCTCGTAGTGCTTGCCGGCGATGCCGTACATCGTCAGATCATGGATTTCCTTATCGTTCTGCAGCAGGTCAATCAGCATCAGCGAACGTTCGACGTTTTTAGACGTGGCATGAATCGCCAATCCGTTTTGCGTGGAAATCGCGCCGATTTTTTTCTTATCCGGCGTCAAATCGGCAACGGTGACTTCCATCTCCGGCTTGTCGCGGCGGATTTCGCCAACGTTGCTGGAGATCGTCCCCAGGTTTTGTGCATACGAGGACGTTTTGCCCGCTTTGATGTCCTGGAACACGTCGTTTTTGTTGCTCACGATGTTCTTCGACCAGCCGTTGTTATCAGCCAAGTCCTTATAATATTTGATCAGTTCGGTAAACTCCGGCGTATCGTACACGTTGAACACTTTCCCCGTCGCATCGTCCAATTTGTAAGCCAGCGGGAAGTTGTAATCCACCAGGTTCCATTCATTTTGTTGCTCCAGCAAAATTTGATCCAGCTCATGCCATTTCCAGCCGTCTGCCGGTTTCGCACCAAACGGGCTGATGCCTTTCTCGCCCGCCCCAATCGTTTTCAAATAAGCGGCATAGGTTTCCGGGCTGTTCACCGGTTCGAGATTGTACTTCTTGCGCAGGTCTTCGCGAATCAGGACAACCTTGTCGGTCACTTCCTGGTTGTTGTTTGGCACCATGTACAGCTTGCCGTTCACTTTTGCTTGATCCCAGGAGGCTTGCGGCATCGCTTCCCAGGTCTTCGGTGCGTAAGTCCGGAGCATTTCCTCGGTCAGCTCAAGGAATCCACCCTTTAACACCTGGTCATTGTAGAAAGCCCAGTTCGCGGTGTAAGCGATGTCAAAATCCTCGTTAGCTGCAAATTTCAATGGGTATTTCTGGGTCCAGTCGGCCCAATCCAAAAATTCGGTCTCAACGGTTGCGTTAATTTTCTCTTTCAGCAGCTTGTTCAGCTCGCCGTATACCTCGTCATAATCCGCCGGTTTGCTGCCGATCATCAACAGCTTCAGCGTAACTTCTTGAGACGTATCCACTGCCCCAGGGGTTGCCGTATTGGCCGACGCATTGTTCGAAGCTGCTGCGTTATTTGAAGCTGCGTCGTCCGGGGTGTTGGCGCTGCCTGCGTTATTGTTCCCGCCGCCGCAAGCGGATAGCAAAGTCATTAACGCCAGCACCATAGCCACAAGAAACGTTGTTTTCTTCTTCAGTTTCATGACGATTATTCCCCCTACAATTTTGATAGAAATAGTGAAATGAAAGGTCAAAAGGATCAGGTTTTTAGCACCGAGAAGGTTGGATGAAGCTAGGGACTGAGCAGCGCAGCGTAGCTGGAGGCTACGTGAGCAGCTAAAATCTTTCCGCAGGAAACATGCTTCGGAAGCATCTGCTTAGGCCCGGCTGAATTCAAGATTCGATGCCGATTCCTCTTCACGACCTACTTCGTGATAAAAAGATGATACTTTTGTGCCTCCTATATGTGATAACCGGGTTGCCCCGAGGTCACCCTTTGACAGCGCCAATCGTTAAGCCTTGCACGAAGTAACGTTGGATGAACGGATAGGCGATCATAATCGGTCCGGTGGCTACGATGGTCATCGCCATCTTTAAGCTCTCCGTCGGGATGTCCGAGGAGACGACGGCTCCTGCCGCCATCATCGCCTTGCGCATGCCGTCCATGTTGCCGAGCAAGCGGTACAAGTAATACTGCAGCGGCATCAGGTCGGAATTGGAGATAAACAAGAGCGCGTTATACCAGTCATTCCAGTAACCCAAGGCGATAAACAGCCCGATGGTGGCCAGCGCCGGCTTCGACAGCGGGATCACAAATTGCAAATAAATTTGGAAATCGCCCGCCCCGTCGATTTTTGCCGATTCGATAATCGCCTCCGGGATGCTGCTCATAAACGATTTCATCACGATGATGTAGAAGACGTTCATCAGCATCGGCAGAATCAGCACAAGCAGCGTATCCTTCAGATCCAGGTAGTTCACGATCAGCAAGTACCACGGGACAAGCCCGCCGCTGAACAGCGTCGTAAAGAAGAAGAAGAAAGAGAAGTGGCTGCGCCATTTAAAATCTTTGCGTGCCAACACATAGGCCGTCATCGAGGTCAAAAACAATCCAAACAGTGTGCCCAGCAAAGTGACGGAAATCGTCACGCCGTACGCCTTCAGCATTTCCTGCGGATACTTGAACAGAATACCGTAGGCTTCCAGCGAAAAGGACGCCGGGATCAGCTGGAACCCGTCCTCGATGATCTTACTCTCGTCCGTCAGCGAAGAAGATAGAACCAAAATGAAAGGAAAAAGACAAAACACCGCCAGCAAAGTCAAAGCAACATATCCGATCATCTGCAGCAGCAGACGGTCGATCGGTTTGCGTTTGGGAGCTGCCGGCTTCATGGCCGGCTGCAGATTGGGTGCCATCGTACTCATCAGCGTTAACCTCCACTCGTTTCATTCGTGTTGCCCCATCGCGGTTGTTTTTTACGCACCGTTTAGAACAAAGCACGGTCCTTATCGTATTTCCGCACGGCATAGTTCGCCAGCATAATCGTCGCGAAGCCCAAAATCGATTGATAGAATCCCGCCGCAGCGGACATCCCAATCTCGTTCGAGGTCGTGAGCATCCGGAACACGAAGGTGTCGATGACATCCGTTGAAGAGAACAGTAAGCCGTTGTTGCCAACCATGTTATAGAACATGCCGAAGTCCCCGCGGAAAATATTCCCGATCGCCAGCAGCACCAAAATGATGAGCGTCGGATAGAGGTTTGGAATCGTGATTTTGCGTATCCGTTGAAAGACGTTCGCCCCATCGATCTCGGCGGCTTCATACATCTCCGTATCAATGCTCGTGATCGCAGCCAGGTACATGATCGTTCCGTAACCAAGCGTCTTCCACGCCGATACGACGACGAGAATCACCGGCCAATAGGCGGCCGTGTTGTAAATATCAATCGGTTCGAGCCCGATCGCATTCAGAAGCACGTTGATCGTACCATAATCGTAGTTGAACAGGTTATATGCAATTGCACCAACGACGACCCAGGAGATAAAATACGGCAGGAACATCACCGTTTGCGTGATTTTGCGGAACCATTTCCCGGCCACCTCGAACAGCAGGATCGCGGCAAAAATTTGGATCGCGTTGTTCACCACAATAAATGCGATGTTATACAAAGCCGTATTGCGGGTAACCCGCCAAGCGTCCCCGGAGTCGAAGAAAAACCGGAAGTTGTCCAGCCCGTTCCAGGGGCTTCCGAACACCCCGCCTGTGTAGTTGTATTGTTTGAAAGCCAGGACGATCCCCGCCATCGGCACGTAGGCGAACAGCAGGAAGAACAGGACGGCCGGCGTCAGCATGAGCAGCAGAACCTTATACTTCTTCACGTCGTTCCAGAATCCGCTTCGCTTCATGTCTCGAACTCCCCTCTTGGTTGTCTCTATATCTCTCAGTATAGGGATGAGCGCCTGCTTGCGGGATTCAGTGAAACAACAAAAACTAATACAAATTCCACGATGACCCAAAAATTCAGAAAAAAAGAACCCCGCCTTCCGTAAATACGGAGTGACGAGGTCGGGCACAAGGGAGAAGGCTCACCAGTATTACCCAAACTGTAACGGACCGTAATGACCTTATTTGCTCATTTCCCGTCGATTTCCCATTCTAACGGACCCCAGCGCCTCTATGCGGCCTCTAAGGCATCAATTTAATCAAAAAAGTCCGAAATAAGGTCTCCTCTGTCCGTTAAAAAGGAAGTACGACCAAACTCAGGTCCATAACGCCCCTCCTGTCCGTTAGCCGCCGAGAATGTAATAGCATCAACGCTCAGATCTTATGAGTTTTGCGATATTCTCCGGGCGTCATCCCGGTGGCCTGTTTGAATTGCCGGTTGAAATAAATGATATTTTTATAGCCCATCCGCTCGGCGATTTCATAAATCTTCAATGTGGGATCGGTCAGCAGCTCGCAGATACGCTTCGTCTTAAGCTCGTTCAAGTAGTCGCTGAAATGCCGGCCCGTTTCTTCCTTAAACAAAAAGCCGAGGTAGTTTGGCGTAAAATCGAAGCGGGCGGCGACGTCTTTCAGCGTCATTTTTTGCTCAAGATTGCTCTCGACATATGCCATAATATCTTGAATCAGCTTGCGTTTCTGCTTCTGCTTCTTGACGTACAACAGCTCGGACAACTCAAAGAACCGTTTTCGCAGCCAAGACGTGATATCGTGGATCGTTTCGAACTGGAACAGCAGCACCGGCTGGTGCGTATCCCACTTCAACAGCTCATACAGATTTTCGTTAATTTCGCGCAGATCGGCATGCAGCTGGGTGGTGATGCGGATGATGAGATCGTACACATCGTTTTTCTGAGCCAGCGGGGAACCTTGATAAAACAGCTCCAGCAAGCAGTCGTCAATCGTTACGAGATCATAGTTGAGAATAGCCTTCAACATCCGCTGGAGGATCTCGTCCGTCCGAGCGCCGGCAAACCGGCTTTCACCTGGATACACCCGGCTTTCATGGATCAGCCGGTCCTTGCCAACCAGCCACTTGGCGCTAAGCGCCGCCTGAGCTTGGCGATAGGACGACCGCAGCGTCTCTTCATCCCGCGCGAAGCTGCCAACCCCAACCGTCACGGAGAACGGGGAAATCCCCCGGACCGCCCGGATCAGCTCCTCCAGCAGCTCGAGGAACGTCGTTTCAGGTACGGACGCCAGCAATAGAAACCGTGTCGGTTGGCTGACGATAAACGTTCCCAGCTTCATCTCCGTGGTAAAATGCCGGATAAACGCCATCACCTTCTGAATTTGCTTGCGTCGCTCCTCCTCCGGCATATCGCCGGTCTTCCATTCCAGGTCGTCGATTTCGACGAGGGCTGCCGCCGTTCCCGTTTTAAACAGGGTGTGCAAATATCCGCGAATATGCCCCTCCACCTGCTCCGGGGAGATCTCGTTCAGCCAACGCAGCAGCAACTCCTCGTTGACAAGCGTCAGCGCCTCCGTAAACGTGCGGTCCTGATCCCGTTCTCGCTCGATCGCCGCGCACAGCTCACCCAGCATTTTATAAAGCTCCTGATCTTCCACGGGCTTCAGCAAGTAAGCCGACGCGCTGATCTTGATCGCTTCCTTGGCGTACTCAAAGTCTTCGTGCCCGCTGATAAATACGATTTTGACACTTGGCTGGATCGCCTTGGCCTTACGGGCGAATTCAATGCCCGACATGATGGGCATGCGGATATCGGACAGAATCAGATCGATCCGCTCCTGCTCCATCGCCTTAAGCGCATTAAAGCCGTTATTGGCTGTTGCCGCCACCTGCAGGTTCAGTCCGCTGCCCTGCACTCTGCGGCGCAGCCACTCGAGGTCTACCGCCTCGTCGTCGACAAGTAATACGTTAATCTCCATGGCCGTCATTCCTTCTCGTAGTTTTGCTTCTTATTTCGAGCATACTTACTGCTCGTTCCACTGAACATATCGGTTTACAATGAAAACCTATACAAATTCACCGATTTTGCAGACTTTCCTCTGATAAATCATCAAAAATTATTCCATAGCCGGAAGCTCCCCAGGGTTCACCGGAAGCACGATTTGAACCGTCGTTCCGCCGCCGTAGATGCTGGCGATACGAATACCGTATTTGTCTCCGTAGCGGAGCTTGATCCGCTCGTCGACGTTCTTCACCCCGTAACCGCCGGATTGGCTTGGACCGATCAGCAAGCGCTGCACCGTCTCCGGCCTCATCCCAATGCCGTTATCGATCACTTTCAGCTCCAAGTTATCGCCCTGCCGCTTCCCTTTAATGACGATCGCAATCGATTCGCCAAACCAGGCATGCTTAAACGTATTCTCCACAAACGGCTGCAGGATCAGCTTCATCACCTGTACCTGCAGCAGTTCGGGATCCACGTCGAAGTGGACAGAGAAAGCCCCGGCGTATTTAACCCGTTGAATATCCAGATACGTCTCCACCTGCATCAATTCATTTTCCAGCGGCGTAAATACGTTCCCTTGATTCAGCGTCAACCGGTAAAACCGTGACAAGCCCTGAACCATTTCGGTGACCTTGGCTGTCTCGCCGAGATTGGCTAAACTGCTGATCGTCGACAGGGTATTGTACAGAAAATGCGGGTTAATCTGCGCCTGCAGCGCCTCCAGCTCCGCTTGCTTCTTCTGGATGCCTTGCACATACACGCTGTTGATCAGCCCCTGAATATTGGCAGCCATAACGTTAAACGCATCGGCGATATGTACAAACTCATCGTTGCCCGAGAAGCGAATCCGCTTCTGAAAGTTCCCTTCCTGAAAGGAACGGACGAGCCACACGATTCGTTTCATTTTCCGTCCGGACAGCCGGGCCACGATATACCCAATGAAGGCCATACCGATAAAGCTGATGCCGCACACCGTAAAAATCACGCGCTGCAGCCTGCCCGCATCCTTGGTTAAGTAATCTTTCGGAACCAGCGCCTCAATTACAAAATCGGAGCCCGGGATCGATTCATGCAGGCTCAGATATTTACTCGGCTGAGCCCCCATTTCCGCGTTGCCCCGCTGGTAGAGCAAGGCACCATCCGACGCTGCGTCAATCAGGCGTACCGTAATCCCCTGCTCGACAGGGAATGTGGAGAAGTCGCCAAACAAATCGTCTAAGGAAGCGGTGATGCGGACGTATCCGATCACGGTCATGTTCCCGCTATAGGACACCAGGCGGCGGATATGGGAGATGTTCCCCAGCCGCTGATCGGTGTCAATCTGCAGCCAGATATTGTCCCGTTCGGAATCTTTAAACTCTTGATACCAGGCACTGTCCTGAATGTCCTCAAACGGCAGGATGTAATAGTCACTGCGGTGAATCGGCTCCTCCAAGTTATCGCCCGAGACGATATACAGATCGCTGTTCAGCGTATACAGCATCAGCCGAATATGGTTGCCAAACAGCTTGAGCGGCGCCGTAATTTGCGGAACGATCTCATCCAGCATGACCAGATAAATGTCGTACGGCTCCCCTTTGGTCTGCAGCGCCCGTTGAAAGGCGAGATTGCCAAACAAGGTATCCGACATCCGCTGGATCTCGTCCATCTGATAGCGAATGTTGTTCCGGGCCTGCTCCATTCCGGTGCGGATGTTCGTCTCGGCCATCTCCGTCCGGGATTCGGTCAGCATCGCGTACGACACGTAGCCGATGATCACGTCCGTTAACAGCACGAGCAGCAGGTAGGGAATCAGCATTTTGTAGGTGAAGGGAATATATTTTTTCATGGGATCGCCAAGCTTTCTCATCGATTTAATCGCTTACATTCAGCCTCATATTCATCATATCGGCCCTTGTCCAGAAAATAAATAACAAAAAAAACGACCCGGGTCGATGGCTTCACTTCGCCAACCCGAATCGGTTTGATAGGGTGTTTATTATAAGTTTTCTGCGTTCTTTACCGCATGCTCCCAGCTAGGAAAATAAAACAAAGCGTTGCGCATCAACTCTGGATCGTTCTGCTTCACTTGCTTCTTGCTCAGCGAAACGCCTTCACTCTGCAATCGTTTGATTCGGCGGACAACTTCATCCGCTTCAAGAGTGGCATCCATACAGCTTTGCTCCTTCCATCTCAGGTTGCTTATAGCATTTCTATTTCACATGCAAAATATACCTTGGCTGCTAGATTTAAGCAACACGCTGGCCCGATGCAGCTACAGTGTGACACCATCCCCGGAACGAGGCAGCTTGCCGCCCTTTCCGGTCAGAAAGCTCCGAATCGCCTGCCGATTGGCATACGTCAGCACGATCAGATTCACCAGCCAGACGCCCCAGAAAGGCAGTGAATAGCCGGAAACCAGCAGAAAAATGGACAGCATCGCCATGCCAACGACAACTTGGAAGCCGTCGGCTTCCCTAGACGCATATTTTCCCTTCTTATAGCAGGAAAATACCGCAAGCAGCACGGCGAGAATCACCGCATAGGCCAAAGCCGCCTCAAATCGGGTTAAGGCGCTCCACACGCCGAAGGTTACGGCAATCGCCTTGCCTCCCTTAAATTTAAGGAATGGCGAAAAGGCATGCCCAAGGATCGGGGCGATCGCGACCAGCGTCATCCCGAAATCGCGTCCCAGCATTCCCGATTCGACCAGAAAGACCAGCGGCATATATCCCTTCAAAAAATCGAGCAGAATGCCCGCCAACCCCCAACGGTAACCGGCAGACTGCCACAGGTTAAACGCTCCGGGATTGCCGTCCCCGACCTGTCGTAAATCTTTCCGGGCCGCCTTGCCCAGCCAATAGGAAAACATCAAGGCCCCGCACAGGAACTCAGCCACAGCCAGTAAGAGAATCATCGGTCTCCCCTGCTTCCTACCTGCACGTCCCGACCTTTCCAGGTGACCGATCCGCGAAACACCACTTGATAGGCCGAATAGATCAGGATCACGAGGAAAAAGAGGGTAGACAACACGTGAAGCAGAGGCATCCATATGCCAAACTTCCCAACATAACGTACCAACAAATAGAGCTGCACCGCATACAGTACATACCCGATCAGCAGCGGGTAAGCCCAGGCCGTGTTCCAAAGGAACAATGCGCCTTCGGAAGCGATAAGCCCCAGGAGCCACACCGCAACCAGCAGCGTCGTGGCCGGCCGTAGCTTGGCAGTGCTCAGCACCGCACCTTTACCGAACCCCTCCAGCTCGCTGCGAATCCCGTTCGGGTACATCCGGAAGGAGACGAGGCCGCCGCCGAGAAAATTGGTCACGCGAATACCTGCCTCACGGAACTTGGCGCCAAGGTTCAAATCGTCGAGCAGCTCCGAACGGATGCTGTCATGACCTTGAATCGCCTCATAATCCCGGCGCGTTGTCACGATGCAGGAGCCGTACAGCCCCTTGTGCCGGCTGCGCATTTCAAACGGCGAGGTGAATGCAAATACGCCCAAGACGTTCGTAATGAGCGCCAGGCGTTCATAAAACTTCTCCGTGACATGAAATGGAACCACGGAAATCACGCCGCCCGCTTCGGCCCGCGCCTGCAACAGCGACTCCAGCGCCCGGGGGGCCAAGCGAATGTCCGCATCCAGAAAGACAATCACGTCGCCGGTGGATTGCCGGTAGCCGTTCCAGACCGCCCAGGTTTTCCCCGTCCATCCGGGAGGCAATGCGTCGTTCCGAATCACGTTCACTCCATATTTAGCGGCAACCTCATAGGTGCCATCCTCCGAAAAATCATCCACTACGATAATCTCATCGGGAGCATAGGTTTGCTTCTTAAGCGAACCCAGCAGATGCGGCAAATTCCCGGCTTCGTTCCGCGCCGGAATGATGACCGACACCTTCTCTCCCCCGCGATAAGATCCTTCCCGTTCAGGAACAACAACTGCCCGAAACAGGATCCATCCCGCAATCCATCCGATGGCTAATACGATCCAAATCCCCATCGCTGCCCCACCTCTTTCGCTTGCCGGAAATAAAGTGAAATACGTATATGAGTATTCTATGTCCGTAATAGCGTAGATGTACAAAAAAAGTAGAAGAGACTACCGCTAGTGTAGTCGACAATTCCCAATTTTTCAACAAAAAAACAAAGCCCCTCTCGGCAGCCGAGAGAGGCTTAGATCAAATCTTATTGTTCCAATTCGACAAACGGATCGTCGATCACCAGGCTCTGCGCTTCTGCATCGCTGATTCCCGCATACAGCGTGGCTTTGCCTCCGCCTTGACGGACGAGTCCGCCGCTGAATACGACGTCGGCCAGATCCGGCCGCTTCGACGGACCCGGCAGGAAATCGGAGCGCTCGGCGATGATCTCTAGATCGGTATATTGGCCGGTCGCCGGGTCGTAACCGAAGGCCATCGGATAATAATGGCGGTCGCCTTGCTCATCGAAGCGGGCGATATGGCCCAGCACCCCCAGCTTGCCGTTGGCCAGCAGGTGGATTTCGTTGCAGCCGCCCCATTCCTCATCAAGGAATTGCTCAAGCAGCGGCGCTTCCTGCACCACCTCAAGCGAGAGGTCCTCAAGCCGGTCCACTTTCGCGAATCCGATTTTCCCCCTGCCGCCTTTCTCACCCTGCGGACGGGTAAATACGCCAATGGCTCCGTCGGACAGCTCCACCAGGCGTAAATCCTTCATTTGGTCCGGGCCTTGGAAGAACAGCTCTAACCGATTGAGACTAGGTCCTTTGTAAAATACCGTCCGCCAACTGAGTGCTCCTTCCAGCTCCGGATGAGGGAACGTCTGCACCCCGCCGAACACCAGCTCCCCGCCGATGCGGGTGAAGAACGGATCCTGCAGCGCAAACACCGGCGCCCCCTCCCGGGGAACCCAATGCTCATCATGGCGAACAAAAAACCAAATCTCCGACTCCTCGCTGTCCCGGCGCTCAACGCGTCCGGCAATGACCAGATCCCCTTCGTCCTCGAAGGGAGCCGAAATATTGTAAACATCCCGTTCGCCCACACCTTCAAACTTCAGTTTGACGGCTTCTCCGGGCTTGTTCGTTTTTGCCATACGGCGGTAGACCTCAACCAATTTCTCGCACGACAAAACACCGCTGTTCTGAAAATTTGCCATCGTCTGATTCCTTTCCGTTAGCTTAGTGGTTTCAAAGCTTCCAGCAGCTGCGGGAGGCGGAAGCTCGCGCAGGCCATCGAATCGTCCGATGCCCCATAATACATGATCACTTGTTCTCCCTTAACGATCGCTCCGCAAGCAAAAATAACGCTATGGAAAAATCCGCTCGTCTCATATTCCGCTTCCGGCACCATCAGCGGCTCCTCCATGCGGGCGATCACCCGGCCCGGGTCCTTGAGGTCCAGCAGGGCTGCGCCCATGCAGTAGCGATGCGATTGGTCCGCGCCATGATACAGGATCAGCCAGCCTGCCTCGGTTTGGATCGGTACGCATCCCGCGCCGATACGCGCTCCGTCCCATTTTCCTTCGCGCAACCCCATCAAGAAGCGATGGTTCCCCCAGTGCTCCAGGTCCGGCGACTCGGCCAGCCACATTTCGGGCTGTCCGATTCCTTCCGGCACCGGGCGGTGAAGCATATAATATTTCCCGTCGATCGCTGCGGGGAACAAGGTTACATCTTTATTGGTCGGGGCCAGGATTAATCCTTCCCGGCGGAACGAAACGAAGTCGCTGGTCGTCAGCCGGCCGACGGCTACACCTCTTTCAGAAACTGCGCTGTAGGTGATATGATATCGCTCCTCCAACCGGGTAATCCGCGGATCTTCGATGCCCCAGCGTTCCAGCGGGTCCTCCGGCCAGACACTAGGCGTCTCGTCGATGGTAAAGTTCAGGCCGTCCCGGCTACGTGCCACGCGAAAATGGGAGATAGACGTCAAGTACACCGTGGCCCCCTGCTTGTCGCGAATGACCCGAGGATCGGAGAAGTCGAAGCGCGGATCTTCCCGGTCTACTTTCACAATTTCCACCGCCGGTTCCGAACCCGAGGTCTGGCCGTTCACGTCAAGCACCGGAACAAGCACATAGCGCGGGTCGGTCTGCCGAGGGCATTCCGCCACCCGCAGCAGCAGGATTACTTCTCCTTCATATTCAGCAACGCCAGCGTTAAATACGCCGAGCACCTCCCAATCCGGGAAGGTGGGCTTGACATCCTTCGGCGTAATCAGCGGATTGTTCACGGAGCGATTGATCTCTATCTTTTGCAACATCGTCATCTAGTAGTTCCTCCTATCCGAAATTCAGACTGATTAGTCTTTCATGCCCGTAAACGTAATGCCCTCGATAAAATAACGCTGAGCCATAAAGAACAACAGAATGACCGGGAGCGCCACCAGCGTGGACATCGCCATCAGGTAATTCCATTGCGGGGCTTCGTTCACGCCGCCCATAAAGAAATACATGCCAACATTAAGCGTATACATCTTCATATCCGACAGGTAGATGAGCGGACCCAGAAAGTCGTTCCAATACCCCCGGAACGCAAAGATCGCTACAGCCAGCAACGCCGGCTTCACCTGCGGCAGCATGATATAAACGAAGGTCTGAAAGAAATTTGACCCGTCGATCTCAGCCGCATCGTCCAATTCCCGCGGCAAGGTCATGAAAAACTGACGCAGCAAGAAAATATAAAACGGTCCCCACGCCGTCCACGCCCGCAGAACAAGCGGGTCGAATTGGCCGACCAAGCCAAATTTCTGCCAGATCAGAAACGTTGGAATCAGCGTGACGTGAAACGGCAGCATCATCGTGGCCAGCAGCACGAGGAAGATCAGACTGCTTCCAGGAAAACGAAACCGCGCAAATCCATAAGCTACAATCGTCGCGCTGATCAGCTCCGCAACAATCCCCAGCACCACGATAAATATCGTGTTAAACAGGTAGCGGTTAAACGGCATCGCCGTCCACGCTTCCACGAAGTTATGCCATTGCGGCGGATCTGGAATCCATTGCGGCGGCCAGGCGAAGATATCCCCGTCCGCCTGCAAAGCGGTCGACACCATCCAGAAGAACGGCACCAGGATGACGGCGGCTAAGAACGTGACGATCACGTAAATCAACGTTTTGTTCACCCATTTCCACGTTCTGCCGGAGACGGCTTGGGTACGGGCTGTCGAAGCATTTTCCATGTGTTACACCTCCTATTAGCGCCGTTCCGATTCGTAGTGAACCCACGCCGGGCTGGAACGGAACACGAGCAGCGTCAACACCAGGATGATGATAAACAACACCCAGGCGATGGCCGACGCCTCGCCCATATGCAGCTGCGTGAATCCGCGTTCGTACACCAGCTGGTTCATAAATTTGCCGGCGGCCGAGGTTGGGCGGACGAACATCGCAATCGTGAAAATTTGCAGTGCTCCGATCATCCCCATGATGACCTGCAGCAGGATCACCGGCGAAATTTGCGGGATCGTGATGTGTATGAACTTGGCGAATCGTCCGGCTCCGTCGATTTCTGCCGCTTCGTATAAATTGCTTGGAACGCCCTGTAAGCCGGCCAGGAATACGACTGTATTGGTACCGAAGATCCCCCATAAGCTCATGATGACAAACGCGCCAATGACATAATGCGGATCGCCAAACCAATTGGGCTTATCGATGCCAAACAACGACAGCGCCGGCGATAGAACATAGTTGATAATGCCTGACTCACTGTTAAACATCCATCTCCACAGCAGCGCCACCGCTACCTCGGGCATCACCGCCGGAAGGAAATAGATCGTCCGGTACGTGCCGATCCCCTTGATTTTATTGTTCAGCAGCATGGCGACCAGCAGTGCTCCAATCACGCCGATCGGCAGCGATAAGGCGGCGTAAAGCAGCGTGATCCGGATGGACGGCCAGAACTCGATATCATTCGTAAACAGCTTGATGTAGTTGCCAAATCCTACCCATTCCGTCTTTCCGAAGATCGAAGACTCGGTAAAGCTCAGGTATAAGGAATCCAGCAAAGGATAAAGGGTAAAAATCAGGAAACCTACAATCCACGGGGAAACGAGCGCCAAACCGATCGCCTGCTTCTTTTTCCAGCCAAGCTTGGAAACAACGAAGTAGAGCACGCTCGCAATGACTAACAGGACGACAGGCACCAGCAACCATCGGATCAAGGTTGCAAGATGGTTTTCCATGCGGTTTCCTCCTTTCTGCACAGGTTGGCCCGTTCGCTTGATGAAGAAAAGGAAGGAGGCTCCCGCCTCCCCGTCCTTCTCTCTCGAACCTTCAATTATTTAATCGCGCTCTCCAGCAGCGGCTTGACTTCCGGAATCAGCTTCTCCGGATCGGTCCCCGCATTGATGATCGGGTCCATCAGCTGCGTCCAGTAAATGTTATCCCATTCCGGATATTTCTCGGAATAGCGGTACGGTCTCGCGTATTCCATCGAGTTGATGATCGCCTCTAGGGAATGCGATTTCTTCGGATGAAGCTCCTGCAACGTTGCCAAGTCCGCCAGGGATTTACGCGGCGGCATGATCTTCCAGTGGTGGATCGCATCGCTCAGATCCACCAAAGCTTCGAAAGCGGCATCGGGGTTTTTCGTATTGACGTTGATGCCCATGCCAAGGATGTCGCCAAAGGTGGCATGGATGCCGGTTGGTCCCGCTGGAACCATAAAAGCTTGCACGTTATCGACCGTGGAATCCAGATCATCGGCTGCCCCGCCCATGAACATAGCCACTTGGCCATCGCGGAACATTTTGTCGAAGCCGCGATCGCGAACGATTTGCTGCGAAGGTGTCAATGGACCCTTCACCAGGTCGGCGTAGAAGTTCAGAGCTTCCTTCGCTTCCGGCGAGTCGATTGGCGATTGACCGTCTTCGGTTAAGACGTCTCCACCGTTTTGCCATACGAACATTTGGGATGGCGGCCAGCCGTTTAACGTAAAGCCCCACTGTACCACCGACTTCTCATCAAACCCATCCTCGCCCGGATGCTTGCCATTCTTGTCCTTGGTCAGCTTCGTTGCCGCATCGGTAAATTGCTCCCAGGTCCAGGTTTCATCCGGATAAGCCACACCCGCTTCGTCGAACAATCCCTTATTCACGTACAGCATCACCGGCTGCTGCAGCCAAGGCAGGCCGTAAACCTTCCCTTCGTGCGTAAACGGCTGAAGCGAAGCCTCGTAATAATCATCCAGATTCGCTGCCGGTTTGTCAGAGGACTTCAATCGATCTGTAATGTCCAGCATCGCGCCTTCCGACGAGAACTGGGCCGCACGCTGTGCGCTGATCCAGAACAGATCTGGTCCCGAATTCCCGGTTAATTGCGTGATCAATCGGGTATCGTATTCCGCCGGATTGGAATCCTGCACGATCGTATACGTTGTTGATTTCTCGTTTAATTCGTCAAGAATTTGCTGCAGTTCTTTCGCTTCGTCCGCCCCGGCCCAGGTCGTCAGCTTCAGTTCCACCTTCTTGCCTGGTTCAGCGCTTTGCCCTCCCTTCTCATTCTGATCGCCTTGGCTGGCACCTCCGCCGTTATTGCCGGAGCAGGCCGACAACAGCAGGGAAACTGCAAGAACCAAGATGATGGCCATGGAAAATTTCTTCTTCACATGAATGACCCCCTACCAGATAGATGATAGAATTACTAACTTCATGACTAACCTTCTTTTGTAACGTTACTCAAGATTACATTTTTATTATGTATCCAAATGACAACGCTGTCAAGAGAGGATTTCAGCTTCACAAAATGCTGAAAACTAAGCTTTTTTCCTGCTAATCGTTTACATTACAACTTTTTTTGTGTATATTTAATTTTGTAACGTTACAAAATGATAAGCAGTACACATAGAGGGGATTCAAACATGCGTAAAAAAGTCGTCATGCAGGATATCGCTGATCGCTTGAATCTATCCAAGAACTCTGTCTCCCAGGCGTTATCCGGCAAGGACGGAGTAAGCGAAGAAACGCGGCGCAAAATTATCGAGACGGCGGAAGCCATGGGCTACCGTTACAACAAGAAGACGTCCGCCGGCAATCAAAATCAAGTGAAGACCATCGGGCTGATTGCTTCAGACTTTGCTTTTTCCATGCAGTTTTTCGGGGAAATCTATCTTGCGGTCGAACGGGAAGCCAAGAACCACGGCATCAATCTCCTTATTCAATCGATTACTCCCGAGATGCGCGACCGGCTGCAGCTGCCTTCTTTCATTGAAGAGAAGCAAGTGGACGGCCTCCTGATTCTGTCGCATATCAGTACGGCTTATATCCGCAACGTGCTTGAGCAAGGCATCCCCACCGTGCTGATCGACCACCATCACCCGCTGCTTTCAACCGATGCGGTTCTGACCAATAACCGTTTCAGCGCTTATATCGCCGTCAAGCATCTGCTGGATTATGGCCATCGGAATATCGGCATCCTGGGCAATGTCGCGGTTTCGCCGAGTTACCAGGAACGTTGGGAAGGCTATATGCTTGCCCTGCGGGAGCACGGCTTTGAGCCGCGTGAAGCACATATGCTTGTGCATACGCAAGAAGAAGAGGAAATCATCGCCGAAGCGATGAGCCGTGTGGCTGACCAGCCTAGCGCTTGGTTTTGCCTGAATGATGGATTTGCGTTTTACGTCAGCTCGGCGCTGCGCCAGCTGGGTTACCAAATCCCTGACGAGATCTCGATTTGCGGCTTCGACAACAGCCATTATTCCCAAATGGCCACGCCCAAAATCACGACGATGGAGGTTGACCTGTCTCTGTTCGCGCACAGAGCGTTTGAGCAGCTCATGTGGCGGATCAAGCATCCGAACGAAGCGTATCAAGAAATTTTGCTGCCCACCCATTTGATCGTGCGCGAATCAACGGCAGCTGTGAAAGTTTAAATCAAAAAAAAGTCGATCAGGATGGTAACCCTGACTGACTTTTTTGCATCAGTGGACGACGGAATCGTTAGCACTCCCCGTAGGAGAATACAAACTAACTGGAATTTCTACCGTTAATATTGGCAGAAACGTAAGTTATGGGCGATTTAACGGTAAATTGTATAGTTAATTTGGGTGCTTTTCCGCTAAAGTGGCGATATTGATGAAATTAACGGTAGGTTTTACTGTTAGTTGCACGTACAGCTGGTCTACATCGAAATTAACGGTACATTTTCCAGTTAATTTGTATTGAGTATCCCGACTTGAGTCCTCAATAACCGAACCAGCCTTTAAGCAAAAACCAGATCACCGGCACCAATAAGGATGGCAGCATATTCAACGTCTTCGCATCGATGATCTTCAAAATCGATAACCCCGAGCTTGCAATCAGCACGCCGCCGACAATCGAAATTTCCGTCAGCAATGGAGTCGTCAGAAAAGTCGCCAAATAATCGGCGCTCATATAAATGGCTCCCTGCCATAGAAAGAGCACGACAGCAGTAAGTGCAATGCCGATGCCGTAGCTGGATGCCAGCACCATGGAAGTCACCAAATCCAGCGTGGCATTCATGTACAGATAGGTGTGATTCCCGTGAAGCGCGCTTTCAATCGGCCCAAGGATCGACAACGTGCCGATGCAGAAGAGCAGGATGCCCGTCGATAGTCCTTGTCCCAAATTCGAGGTGGAGAACCGCCCCACCAGCCGTTGGAACTTCCCGTCGATGTCCAGCGCGGTTCCGGCCAAACTCCCCGCCGCCATGCTGATGATGAACAGTACAGGGAACGTGCTCTCCTTCATATGGGTCACCGCAGCGTTAATGCCAAGCATGGTGGCGGCCAGACCGATTGCGGTAAATAGGGCGGACTGATACGTTTCCTTCAGCCCTTTCTTAAAGATGCTGCCAAGCACACTCCCCGCCAATATGGCGACCGTGTTCACAATCGTTCCGATCATCTTTCTGCTCCTATCCGTTCATTTGTTCTGTCCTCATTCATGATAACGTTTTGCCGAAAAACCGTCTAGCGCATCTCCTTGATGCCCATCAGAATCTCCACATCGATGGTGATTTCTACGGCATCCCGCTGCGTAAACGCTGCGATTCGCGCTTGTTCCGCAGACCAGGCGAGCGGGCAGCCAGCCGGATGGCTTCTTTGGACAAATCGATGCCAACGCCTAACCCATCCGGCCTTTCCAACTGCCGTAATATCCCCTGCAAATGCGAACCTTCCCCGCAACCCATGTCGGCCACGAGAGGGGCAGAAGCGGTGTCGCCTGCGTATGGATTAATGATCCGGGCGATCGTTTCATGCATTGGGGCATAGAGTTTGCTCCCCGCAATGATGCTCCGTCTAGCAGCAAACAGCTCTTTGTCATAATGGCTATGGACCGGACGGGACAAACGGGCATAAAAAAAGAAAGGCAGCACTTCCCGCCTTCCTTCATTTAACTATTCGATCATGGACTTTGAAGAGCTATGAAAAATGGGCAGACGACATGAATTCAAACCATCACGAGCGCTGCAGCATCTTCACTCTTTATGGGGCGGCGAAAATTTTGATATACTGGGAACAAACGAACTAAGAACGGGGATCAAACGATGAAAGACCAAGACATGCTGGCCGTGCTAAAGGCCCTCTCAAATGAAACTCGGCTCAACATTCTCTGTTGGCTGCGGGAGCCGGAGAAATTGGAGTCCGATCTGCCGGATGTCATCAAGCAAGAGTTTCCGGGCAGTGTATGTGTCGGCTCGATTCAGGAAAAATCCGGATTAGCGCAATCCGTCATTTCTTCGTATTTAGCCAGTTTGCAAAAGAGCGGCCTGTTAGAATCACGCCGTTATGGACAATATACGTATTACAGGTTAAATGAAGAAGGGATCGATACCTTCTTGGAGCAATTTGCCGCCAAGCTGAAAGCCAAAAAATAATCAAGCAGAATCATTTTTTGCTTGCATATCGATTTATTAATCTATATATTTAGATATACGTATAAAATGATTATGGAGGGGAGAGATCCACATGTCCATTTCCCAAGCGGCTGCTGCTCTATTCAAACCTTTTGAAGGCGGCGGACTGAAGCTTGCGAATCGAATTGTCATGGCGCCGATGACCCGTTCCTTTTCGCCCGGCGGCATCCCGGGTCCTGATGTCGCCGGTTATTACCGCAGAAGAGCCGAGAACGGCGTTGGATTGATCATTACGGAAGGCACGGTCATCAATCATCCGGCAGCCCCTGCGGATCGGGACGTGCCGCATTTCTATGGAGAGGAAGCGTTGGCCGGGTGGCAAAGGGTCGTCAATGAAGTGCATGAAGCCGGCGGTAAAATCGCTCCCCAAATTTGGCATACCGGCACGGCCCGCCAGCGAGAGACGTTCCCTGAATCGGATGCCGATCCTATCGGACCATCTGGCCTCAGCTTGACCGGCAAGCCGGTCTCTGAACCGCTGACGAAGGAGGAAATCCGCGAGCTGGTTCAGGCTTATGCCCAATCTGCCGCGGATGCGAAGCGCCTTGGATTTGATGCCGTGGAAATCCACGGAGCGCATGGTTATCTGATCGACCAGTTTTTCTGGGAGGTCACCAATAAGCGGACCGATGAATACGGCGGCGACCTTGTCGGGCGTACTCGTTTTGCTGTTGAGGTGATTGAAGCGGTCCGTGCTGCGGTTGGGCCGGATTTCCCGATTATTTTCCGCTTCTCGCAATGGAAGCCCGTCGACTATAGTGCCAAGCTGGCCGCGACCCCTGAGGAGCTGGAGCGCTTCTTGGCTCCGCTGAGTGCTGCCGGGGTTGATATTTTCCACGCCTCCACTCGCCGTTTCTGGGAACCGGAGTTCGCGGGTTCGGAACTGAACCTGGCCGGTTGGACGCGCAAGCTGACCGGCAAACCAACGATCACCGTAGGTTCCGTCGGCTTGAATTCCGAGTTCACCAGCTTGTTCGAGTCAGGCAAAGGCGCAGAAACAACCGGCATTGATCAACTGATCGAGCGCCTCGAACGCGGCGAATTCGACCTCGTTGCCGTTGGCCGTGCGCTGCTGACCGACCCGGCTTGGGCCGCTAAAATCCGCGATGGCCGCGTGGATGAGCTGAAGCCATTTACGAAGGAAGCCCTCTCCACGTTGAGCTGATCTCTTGCTTTCGGGATTGTAGAAAGACCTCTTCGAAATGCTCGAAGAGGTCTTTTTTTAGGCTGTCACCTGCCCCGGACTTATGCCTTTCCCCGCAATATCGCATTGATTTCGCTCATTTGCGCCGGAGTCAACGGGCCGAAGGAGATGGCCTTTGCGGCCGTAAACTTGCCGCTCAGCAGCCCCATGGCCGGAACGTGGTGATTGACGCGTATGAGCAGCTCCTTTCGAGATCGGTACGCCGGATTTACACCATTTTCCCCGGAAGCTATGGGCCAAATATTTGAAAGAAGCGGCGGGGGTGTACCGCCCGCCTCCCTCGATTACGGCGATATTCGCGGCGAGGAAGCGCTGCGAAAGGAATTTGCCGCCTACCTTTACCGAACACGAGGCATGCGCTGCCAGCCGGTCCAAATCATGATCGTATCCGGCTCCTCCGAAGGCTTTGCCCTCATTGCCCAGACGCTGCGGGATCGTTTTGACGTCGTGTACCTGGAGGATCCGACGATTGAGTTCACGCTGCATATTTTTCGCAGAGCCGGCTATCGGATCTCGCCGGTGGCTATAGACGGCGCCGGGATGAAGCTGCATGAGCTTCCCGCATGGGAGCCCGGACATCTCATGCTGCTGACGCCCTCGCATCAGTTCCCGGGCGGCGGCATCCTGCCAATTCAGCCGCGGCAGCTATTAATCGGGACCATACACCGCCATTTCGGCGAACGTGCGGCCATTCAAGGGGATGAAGCCGGAATGCACCTGATGATTGAGCTTCATGGGGTTCCCACCGGTATCGATTGGTGGTCCAAAGCCCAGGCATACGGCGTTCGCGTTTACGGGGTCGAGGACTATTGCCTGATCCAAGGAAACTATACGCGGCATATCTTGCTTGGCTATGGCAACCTCCCCGAAGAGGTGAGGATGTCTCTGGTTGCCTTGCTCTCAGGATTATCCCTTTTGTTCAGTTCTTTTACCGTTCATTCTCGTATGATAAGATAAAGTTGAAAGGGGACTGGTTAATGGCACGAAGTAAAGAGTTCGACGAAAAGGAAGTCCTTCTTAAGGCCATGCGTTTATTCTGGGAGCAAGGGTATGAGAAGACCTCACTTCAAGATTTGGTGGAGCATATGGGAGTACATCGCCGCAGCTTGTACGACACGTTTGGCGATAAGCACACGCTGTACATCAAAACGATGGAGCAGTATGCGAGGATTACGAATGCTGCCATTAAGGCGGAAGTCCAACGCGGCCGTACGGCTTTAGAATCCATCCGTCTGATTTTTGACTATCTGATTGAAACCAACGGCGAACAGCCCATCGGCTGCTTCTTTGTGAACTCGGCGACTGAGCTGGCCTACAGAGATCCCGAGGTCAGCAAATTAACGAGCGAGCTGTTCGGCAATGAAGAGCAGTTGTTGACTGAGCTCATCCAACAGGGGCAACAAGCGGGAGACATCTCACCAGAATTAGCCCCCCGCCTGCTTGCGTCCAGTTTACATGCGACTTTGCTCGGAATCCGCGTCATGCGTCGCACCTCCACCGATAAACAGAAGCTCCATCAAATTGCCGAAGTTTCGATGGAGATGCTGAAGCCGTAATCTACAAATTTAAAAAGGTCCATAAAAACGCGCAATTGCGTGGAACTCCTTATTGGGTTCCCACGGCAGCGGCAACCGCATCAATTATGAAGCTGACGGCGATTCCTGGCCTGCGTGTTCCGATTTCCGTTGCAATACGCCGCCAAACAGGAAGATCCCCAGCGAGAGCGCCAAGCTGACGGCCGAGAACATCCCGATCGCGTCAAACCCGCCGAATTGGGTATACAAAATACCGGCTGCCCAAGCCCCTAGGGTATTGGCAACATTCATCGTTGAGTTGGCGAGGCTGGAGATCGTTCCCCGAATCGAGGCGTTTAACGAAGTGAGCGCCTCCATGACAAGCGGGAAGATGATGCCCAGGGTCGTGAAGATGATCAAATAGAGAGCGGTAACGACGGGGAGATTCGCCATATGCGGTGAACCCGTATAGAACAGCACGAGAAGTGCCGTTCCCACCGCGACTGCACTGGCTTGGCCCAGCTTTTTCACCACAGCAGAACTGATGAAACTGCCCAGCAGCGACCCGAACCCGAGAAACAGCATCACGGTGCCGATGGACTCAACAGGAAGCTCGAAGCGGTCCGCCAGCCATTTGCCGACAAAAGCCATCGTAGTCCCGCTGCCCAGATGAAGGAGCAGGTAGGCCAGATACCCGGATCTTGCTTTTCCGCTCGTGATCAGAGGCATATAGCGGCGGAAAATCGATACCGTGTTCCGTTGCGGTTCATGCGGATGGATGTTCGGCAGCATGCCATACGCGGCTGCTGCGAGCAGCAATGCCACCCCGCCAATGATCCAAAACGGCACGGACCAGGAGGAAGCCGCAAGCCAGCTCCCGATCGGCACGCCCAGCGCTTGCGCGGCCGCCAGCCCGGAGAAGGCGACGCCCATCGCTTTCGATATTTTTGACGCCGGCATCACTGCGGGAATGGACGCCCACACTTGGGGAGCCGTAAAAGCCGCGCTAATGCCGGCAAGAAAACGGAACAGACACATGGACCAAAAGCTGAACGCAAAGCCGCACAAGATGGTGGAGACGGCGAACCCAAGCAGTCCACTGACGAGCACAAATCGGCGGTTCCAGCCGTCGGACAGCGGTCCAGCGATCAAGGCAAAGATGGCAGAGCCCAGCGTGTAGGCACCAATCATCCAGCCGGCAATGCCCGTATCCACACCAAATTGATCCTGCAGCGTCGGCAGCAGCGGCGAGACGAGAAAGGTATCGGTCCCGATCATAAACATGATGCAGAAGAACAGTATTGTAAATCTTAACATGACTTTCGATCACTCCTTGTAACGTCTGGTGAGATTTCTTTGTTTATGATAAGGGATAATAGTGACAGATCTTGTCATAAACAAATGAAATCAGCGCGCCAGTTTCAGGAAGCGTGATCGGGATATCATCATTTGTTCTTATAATCAATAATCTGGATCAAATTACCACAGGTATCGTCGAAGATCGCGATGGTGTTCTCGCCCATTTGAGTCGGCTCCATCGTGAACTTCACCCCGTGTTCCAATAAGCGTTGGTACTCTTTGTGAGTATCTGCAACACCAAACATCGTGGCCGGAATGCCATCGGCGAACAACTTCTGTTGATACTCCTTGGCGGCAGGATGGTCATTTGGTTCGAGTAAAAGCTCAGTCCCATCCAGCTCATCGGGAGAAACCAATGCAATCCATCTAAATTTTCCGGCAGGAATGTCATGCTTTTTTACAAAACCCAGGGTTTGGGTATAAAACTCTAACGCCTTGTCCTGATCTTGAACGAACAGGCTTGTCACTACGATTTTCATCTAATTCTGCCTCCTTTATATGTGCCACTAGAAAGTTAACGAACTGTCTGTCTCAATCAATGTCTTCATCCCGGAAAGAACGATTGGTAATCCCTCTTCCAATATACGAGATGTAACGGGGGCTTCCTCGAACTCGTTGGTCTGGAGGTGATTCCGCAACTGAAACTTGCTTATTTCGTTGCCATCCTGAATGCGGCAGTGATTGGCGTAACTTATGTTCCTGCGTTGTTTGGATTCGTCAAACTGGGCTTCCGTGGGAAACCATTATTCTCCTTGGTGCTACTCGCTTCATTATACCCGATCGCTTACTTTGTTTTGCAAACGTTTGGGCTTCAGCATGCAGATTCCGCGGAAGGGGCATCATCAGCGCCATGACGCCTGTGGTCACGATGCTATTCGCTTCCCTCTTTTTGAAAGAAAAAACCACCTGGACGGAGAAGCTGTCTCTTCTTCTGTCTGCAAGCGGCATTGTGTTCATATATATCATGAATGGCAGCAGCGGCTGGTCGCAAACGACCGGAACTATCTTGCTCGTTCTGGCTTGCATTACATTAGGTTGTTGGAATGAATATGTCGTGGAAATTTTCTAGATCTTCCTCGGAGCAACTTAAGCAAACGAATTAAGTGAGGTCATAATGATGCATATTACCCTGATCGCCGGAAGCAACCGGCACAACGCTGCAAGCACAAGTATTCTTCGTTATATCGAAGACGTTCTGAAATCGAGAAACATTCAGGTCTCAATTATCGATCTGGCGGCTGTGCAATTACCGCTCTATTCTCCTGACTCAGAGGTCGTCCCCCCGGAAGCCGACGTTCTGATCCATTCAGTGAAGCAAGCTGACGGCCTCATCTTAGCCACTCCCGAGTACCATGGTTCCATCTCCGGTTCCTTAAAAAATGCGCTGGATTACCTGGACAACAGCCACGTGACTGGCAAGCCATTTTTGACTGTGAGCTCGGCAGGCGGTCCTCTGGGAGTCAGTTCACTTCTCCATTTCCAAAGCATCATCCGGAATCTTCATGGCATCCTGTGTCCGGAATGGATATCCGTTGGGGAGGGCCAATCGGTCTTTGATGCGGATGGGGTTCCTCAAGATATGGAGGTCATCCAGCGCATCGACCAAGCCGTCGAACAATTTATCGTACTGGTGAAGAAGCTGGGGCATAACAGCAAGCAACCTGCGAAAGTGATGATGGAAACATGATGATGACCCCCGCCGAAATCAAAGCCTACTTAAAAAGAATTGGCATTGAGGACATACAACCGCCAACCCTTGAATATCTCACTCAGCTTCACAGGGCCCATGTGTCGACCATTTCTTGGCAGACCATTGATATCGTTGCCGGCAGACCAACTCCGATCGATTTACGCGAGTGCGTCCGTCTGATGTTGAGCAACCGAAGCGGGTATTGTTTTCACTTGAACGGTGCGTTCAGCGTTCTGCTTCGTTCACTGGGCTACCGTGTTTTTTGGCATCGAGCGGGTGTCCAACCTCCGGGTCAGGAACCTCGCATTAACTCCTTTCACCTCGGGCTCACTGTCAGCTTGACCAATGAACAGCAGCAAGAACAACGATACATCATCGACGTGGGGTTGGGTGATATGCCCTATGAACCGATTCCGCTGCAGATGGGCACTTACGAGCAAGGTCCGTTGGTGTATCAAGTCGAGAAGTCCGGCGTGGTGGAAGGCGGTTGGCGGCTTGTTCACGCCCCAAACACATCGTTTGCGGGTGTTGATTATGCCCCGGATGAATTAGAGAACCTGGAAGAGTTTAAACCCAAGCATGAATTTTACAGCCGATCGCCGGAGTCGCCCTGGATTCAGCTATTTCTTGTTCGGCATAGACACGCCACCGGCAGTAATGAACTGAGAGGATGTATATGGACCAAGCGAGACAGCAAGGGCATCGAAAAAACAGAACTTCGCACCAAATCCCAATGGCTGGAAATGCTGGGAGACGTGTTTCAGGAGCATCTGGTCAGCTATAGCCAGCTAGAGCGCGATGAACTATGGAAGCAAGTGTGGAAATATCATGAGGAGTGGAAGAAGGTAAATATGAAATAAAGAGGGGCAACCCCCAAAAATGAAACAGCGGTGGACTAGGACTTGCAAAATAAAGTCTTAGCCTGCCGCTGTTCCTTTTGTGTCTAACCTGTCCAAAAGTTATGTTCGGTTAGATAGCTTTTTATGAAACATTTCATCTAATAACATGATTTCTGCTTTTTGGCTGACGGCATGGTTCCCAAGCTTTACATCAATGATAAAGTCATTGGTCAGCATCTGGCGGTAACGGGAGATCATCACGTCGTCGGGCATTTCACCCATTGCCTTCGTTTCGGCTGGGATTACCGGAATTCCGGCTTGCTCTACCAGGCGAAGATTTTGCTTCATCTCTGCAGCGATCTTGCTTAGCGTACTCACACTTCTTGCCGACTCTACATCCATCATGCCGTCATTGGTATAGAAATGCTTGTTGACGATTGCTAATGCAGCATGGGAAATATGGAAGGCTTGAATGTCTGGTTGGATTTCATAGTGTAAATTTACCGATTCAAGGATTTGGGCAAGCTCTTTCACTCTTTCGGTAATCTGTCCATTGATTTCGCCAAAAATGGTGCCTTGATGTTTTTCAGAACCAAATTGGGCGTATAGAACATCTTCTTTAATGTCTCCGCCTGCACCCGGGAATCCGGGGAGCAACCGATCTCCCACGATATCAAGCCAGCGGTCATATCCAACGGTGTTCGTCAAGGTGACAATGGTTTTGCTCTGATTATGCTTGAGCGCAGTAAGGGCAGATTCGGCCTGATCATATCGTACGGGAACCAAAATAAAATCATAAATGTCATCGTCTTCCAGCTTTTCGATCGTCTTGATCGGTATTTGCTTAACGATCCCCTCTTCATTGTAAAGCAATCCGTTCTGTTTCAGTACATCCAGTCTCTTTCCTCGCGCTAACACGGTTACGTCTAATCCGTACTGTGCAAATCGGAGGGCGTATACACTACCAATCACACCAGCACCAAATATCAAAAGTCGAGGTTGTTTTGAGTTCATTGCGTTCCTTCCTTTCTGGAAACTCGACATCAATTGCTTAAGCAACACATGTCTGATAAAATCGTAGTACTGCATGATCATGATTTCAACAAACAGATTCAGAGGAAAGTTGCCAAAACAACACATTTTGATATTTGATGTTTTAGAGGGGGACAGGGATATGGTCAATCAGGAAGATCCAAGGGTCATGCGCACACGACAGTTCATCCGAGAAGCATTTAGAGAGTTGTTGCGGAGTAAAGACTTTAATGCAATATCCATCAAGGAGATTACACAGAAAGCTACCATTAACCGCGCCACCTTTTACGCCCATTACGAAGATAAATATGCTTTGCTTGAAGAATACACCGAACAGTTTTTCCGTGACATGGTTCCCGAGCAAGTGATGAACGCGCAGGAGTTTACAGCTGAAATCTGTGACCAGCTGATCTTGCTGACATACCGCTACATTGTGGATTTTTATCAGATCTGCAGAATGGATTCTAAATCGATTGCGAAGCTTGTGGATGAAATGATAAAGAAAATGTTGCAGCAAACGATCGAAAGCATTCTTTCCAAAGGGCACTCTACAGACCACCGCCATACCAAGATCGTTTCGGCTATGACAGCCTCAGCAATCTATGGCGCAGCCCACCATTGGTTAACGGTTGGGGAAAAGAATCGAACCGATTTATTAGTAGACATGGTTCGACCTTATATCATGGAAGGCTTGGGAGTTCTCACCGACGGCAGGCAAAAATAAAGCGGGGTTGCTATGGCAACCCCGCTTTGTTCGTTGACATTAGAGTTGGTAACTAACCCCCCTTGCTTGTCATCCAAAAAATTTCACAATCCGCAATGCTATATTAAGTTTCTACCTAGGCCGCCGCGGCAGCCCCATGGTTCACAGTTCTTTATAACCTTGATTTAGTTTTCTTCTCCTTTTTCTTCATAAAGCTTGTGTAGTTGAACTCGACCATAAATATTTTTGCGTGCATTCGCGAATTCTATCTTATCTAGACTATCAAAGCCCTTCCTTGTTGCAATTGATAAGCTGTTTACCAAACTTTTTTCGAGATCTTCTTGAATTGTATAAAGGTCAAGTTCCTCAACCATTCTAGAGACAACCATCATAATAAAAGATAGCCCCCTTGGAATAAAAGTCGATATTAACTCACGTGCACGCAGGCACATTTTTGCTGTATCTGTCGTTCCTTCTGGATTGCCACCTAACAAACTCTCCAACTCATTAAGAGGCCTACCGTTGATCCATCCTTTTATCCCAGGAAGAAGGGAAGATAAAACAGCACCATCTAGTGGTGATGTTGAAGTCCGACCGGTAGCTACAAGTGCAGACCTATGTACATCTTGAAGCAGATGAGCCCGAGATTCGGCATCTTCGACAAGCCAATTTAGGGTCCAGTCCACCCACCCGCTTATGGTAGTTGGTAAATCGCCTGCATTTTGGTTTAATCGCAATCTTAGTCGTTCCAATATGTCTAATGGTATCCCACTTTGAGACGCGATCTTGATCTCGATCGGATCTGGTTTACGCTCTAATGCCTCTTTTGCTTCTAACCATAATCTTTCAATTTTTTTTATATAATCCCCTTCAATCCCCCCGTTTTTCGCTATAAATACACCGAAGGAGCGTGAAAGAATATCATCTGACATTGACACATCCGCTTCCGCTTTTAGAACGGCAAGACGGTTTACCGTATAACGGACATCGCGGTCTAGATAGGGCTTGCTGAACGGGTCACGTTTCCGGAGAGACGGGAAGTCGGGACGGAAGCCATTGCAGAATAGGCAAAAAGAGAACCCGGAGTCTCTTTTCGAGATTCGTCACCAGCAGTAATGATGGGGAAAAATTGCCTGGCATGATCATTTGGCACTCGGTTAACTATCTACAATATTGTCGCCTCCAAGTGCACGGTTTTTCGTGGGTGGCCCCTGTTTTCCTTACATTTGATTTCGACAAATGAGGTCTTAAACCCTTGTAATTACTCACTCTTTCGTTTGTTCAGCAAGCCCTAATGTCATAAGAAAATAAAGTGTTAGACTGAATCTCCTTATTCTACTCGGCAATTCGAATCGTCAAATTGTCAGACTCCATAAAATAAGGATTAGACTGGCCCTAGAAATGAATACAGCGACAGCCAAGGACAAGAAAATATTGTCCTAGACTGTCGCTGTTTCATTTAACTAACGTTCTTCGATAGCTTAATTCCGAAAGGATCATGGCTACGGCATGGAAGAAACTATCGAACATCCGTACAATGGTGCTGAGCAGCGCCAAATCGTATAGAGCGGCCAAGCCGGGGTCTTCACCAAGAAAATTCACGGCCCCTAGGCCCTTCATCTAGGGAACATCCATGAATTCTAATTGTAACCATATTATCTTATGTGTGGAAGTAGCTTTTTCCACATTCGTAATTTCTCATACTGATGTTTACGATGCGTTAGTGGGCAAAATGTGGTCAAGTCTTCGGCTTCTTTAAAATGGTTTAACAACCATAAGCACCAATATGGCAATCATCAGCAACTGTGCGGCCGTCTCGATGGGTACGATCCTTTTCATCAACAGTCCGAACTCGGCGGGTATTTCATTACCCTGGTCTTGACTTTTAGATACGATCTTTATAATCTTTTTGATCCGCGGCTCGATCAATCCGTCGATCATGGCGACCATGAGCAGCGATAAAAGGATCGATACATTCAGCCACATTTGGGAGAAGCCCGTCTTGGTTATGATCATAAGCCAAACCCCGGTTATAATAAGTACGACTCCGCCAATTTTAGGCATTATGGCAAGCTTGGTCGATATACCAAAAGCAAAACGCAGCTGGCCGACGGTTCTAGCGGATCTTCGAATGATGGGCATCACTAAAGCGGGACCAATGATGGCGATTGAAGCCAATAGATGCAAAACGAGCAGTAATCTAAACACTTATCCCCTTCTCCTCAGTACACCGGAATATCGCTTTGATAGGCTAGACCGACCCTTTTTCTTTTAAACGCACCTCCAAGCTCTAAATGGTCCAGCATACATTTCGCTACATCGTCATAAGCAACAGCCAATTCTTGAAGTCGGCTGAACAAGTGACCGGCTATATCTGCTTCGGAATATTCCTTGATCGTCTCCGAAATCGGAATCGGCAAGGTTTCGGTTGTTACATGCAGATGAACCGGATTTGGATGCTTTATCGAATCAATCATTGTTCCCGGACACATAATGGACCAATCGAGTTGAGTCTGCTGTAGCCGCTCGAAATTCCGGTTGTGATTTTTATACTCAGGCGGGAAGCCGGGTAAATTGTTGCCGATAAGATCGGTATATGGAATATCCAGCAGTCCGGCACCTCCCATTATCCATACCCGCCCAGAGAAACTAGTTTGGAATTCGCATTGGCTTATAATGTTATCGACGATACGAACGAACTCTTCTCCCTGACCCGCATGACCGGCTGCAATAATAGCGGCGTCTTGATGCGTGAGCGCCTCGCCGACGTTGGCCGGGTCCAGAATATCGTCTACGATCACCTTCACATGCTGTGCTGAATGCTCACCTAATTGATTGTAAAGCCTTTCAGCATTTCGCACAAATGCGGTCATTTCATACCCCATTTTTATCCCTTGCGCCAGCACTCTTTTTCCTGTATTCCCCGTCGCTCCAAAAACAACAATTTTCATTGTTCTTTCCTCCATTTACATGACTCCTAAAATCGAGTTAACTCAAGCTTAGCATCGCTTCGAAATTATGGTAAGAACCCACTTTAAAGTAGGGTACTTACTTAAAAGTAAGCATGACAAAAAGGGATGCCGTAACTGTTCTCGCGGAGGTCGGGAGAACAGGAAATTTCTAAAGATGGTTGGCGATACTACAGCTTTATTATCCCAAGTCCTGAAATTATTTCTAACAAGAGTGCCGACTGTCGGTAAACAAAAGCTGCCCGGTGTCCCGTGGCAGCTTTTGTTATGAGTTGATTGAATTAATTTATAAGTCCATTGAACCAGCTTTAAGACGTTGATTCTTCATATTTCCGCTTATTATGATTTTCTCCCCAAGCACACATGACTTCTGCTACTGGGATCAATGTTTTGCCGTATTCACTAAGGGAATATTCTACTTTCGGAGGGATGGTAGGGTAGACCGTTCTTTCGACTATGCCTTCGCATTCCAAATCTCGAAGATGTTGTGAAAGCATTTTTTGTGAAACATTAGGTATAAGCTTTTCCAGATCGTTGAATCGCTTATTGGATTCAATCAAATTCCATAAAATCATTGGCTTCCATTTGCCGCCTAAAACATGAATGAGTGTCTCAACTGGACATTCACGCTGATGAATCATGGTTAAATCATCTCCTTTCTTTTACGTAAATGCATTATCCAAAGTAAACACTTTACAAAAGTCTACATGAGCTGTGCAAACAAATCAATGCCGACGGATTGATTTCTATCCCCACAAGAAAAATAAAGTTGCCAGATTCCCGCCGGCAGCTTTCAACTAACGTACCCGTTAGCCATCCATGTCCCTCTCGGGGCACCACAGCGTAATGAAAATTTTGATGCGGCGTTTTATACTGTTCTTACGGCTGGTGAGGAAGGTCGTTAAGCTATGGTGTCGCGAACCCATCCGTTAGTCTGACTACAACGGCCACGGTGCACCACGGTATGTCGCTCCTTTTTGGAAGCACGCGGGGTAGAGTAATCCTTTTCTGGTTGTTGCCCAGTCCTCAACTTTAATTGCCGTAGAAAGGTGAATGTTATGGATATCCTGATCGAGCGTGCTTGCGGTTTGGATGTTCACAAGAAGTCCATCACCGCTTGCGTTATGACTCCCGAAGGAAAGGAGATTACGACGTTTCGCACACACACGGTGTTCCTGCTCAATCTCATCGACTGGATCAAGCAGCATCGCTGTACGCATGTGGCCATGGAGAGTACCGGCGTTTTCTGGAAACCTATCGTCAACCTGCTTGAAGCCGAAGAGATTCAGTTCCTGGTCGTTAATGCCCAGCACATCAAAGCAGTTCCCGGCAGGAAGACAGACGTGAAGGATGCGGAGTGGATTTGCAATCTGCTGCGGCATGGGCTGCTGAAGCCCAGCTATATTCCTGATCGTAACCAACGCGAACTTCGTGAATTGGTCCGCTACCGCAGAAGCCTGATTCAGGAACGGTCCCGTGAACATAACCGGGTCCAAAAGGTCCTGGAAGGCGCCAATATTAAACTCGCTGCTGTAGTCTCCGACATTATGGGCGTAAGCAGCCGCGATATGATGAGTGCCATGATCGAGGGCGAAGAAGATCCGGAAAAGCTGGCTGCCTTCGCTAGGCGGACGCTTAAGAAAAAGAAAGAAGAGCTGGAATTAGCCTTGCGTGGAAACATGAGTGCCCACCAGCGGATCATGCTGAAAACCATGCTCACGCATGTCGATTTTCTGAATGAGCAGATTCTCGAACTGGATACGGAGGTAGCCAAACGGCTCGACCCTTTTCCGTATATCAGTCACTCCATCAAGCCATTCACAGTAATATAAGTACTTTCTTTCATGCTCAGACAAGGTGTGGTGAATCCTTTTAGTTTTCCACCCTTTATGTCGTGCCAGCCATCCTTCTGAGGCAATTTTATTGTCATGTGCCTGAATAAAGGGTTGATAATTTTCTCCAACTCCCTGACCCCTGCCTTTTTTAATGTAGTTGGTTTGCAGCTTTTCTTTTCTTGTGCCTCGTTTAGACAAAATAACACCTCCATTTTGGTTTCCATAAAACGGCCTATAGCGAGCTGTCCGTTATAATCCCTAAAAACGACTAATGGCTTCGCCCCCTAAAACAAAGGGCGAAGCCATTAGATTTAAATTGTTTTGCTGTAATACTAGATGGTCTTAATTCCATTTTAACCAAGAACGGCTGTTAAATAAACATTCAGATACCAACTCTATTGTAAAGGCACTAACTTTGTTGTAAAGGTACCAACTATAATGTCTAGGCACTAACTTTAATGTCACCAGACATTATTGAGTCCAGATTATGATATCTTACTCCACCGTCACACTCTTCGCCAAGTTCCGTGGCTTGTCGACGTCGTTGCCGCGAGCCAGGGAAGCGTAGTAAGCGAGCAATTGGAGCGGTACGACCGACAGGGCTGGTGTCAGCAGCGGCAGCGTCTTCGGAATGGACAGCGCTTGGTCAACCGACTTCAGCAGGTCAGGCACATGCTCCTCGTGCGTGATCGCCATGACTTCTGCGCCACGCGCTTTTACTTCCTTGATGTTGCTGACGGTTTTCTCCAGCACAGATTCCTGGGTTGCCAGCGCAATCACCGGAACGCCTTCTTCGATTAAGGCCAGGGTGCCGTGCTTCAACTCACCGGCAGCGTACGCTTCAGAGTGAATGTAGGAAATTTCCTTCAGCTTCAGCGAACCTTCCTGCACGACGGAATAGTCGAGACCGCGACCGATAAAGAACAGATGCTCATTGCTAGCAATTTGCTCCGCATAAGCCTTCACCACATCGGCCTGAGCCAGCATGCTTTCCACCTGCTCCGGCAGCGACTGCATGGCCGCAATCACATGAGCCACTTGATCTTCGCTTTGCGTACCGCGAACCTGAGCCATGTACAGAGCAAGCAGGTAAAAGGCAATCAACTGGGACGTATACGCCTTCGTCGAAGCGACGGCGATTTCCGGACCAGCGAGCGTAGCGATCACATCGTCTGCATCGCGGGCAATCGAGCTGCCAACCACGTTGGTGATCGCCAGCACATGGGCACCGTTTGCTTGCGCTTCACGCAGTGCTGCCAGCGTATCGGCCGTTTCGCCCGATTGGCTGACAACGATCACGAGCGTATCCGGCGTAATCAACGGCGAGCGGTAACGGTATTCCGAAGCGACGTCCGTCATCACCGGAATGCGTACGAGTTGCTCGATCGCCGTCCCGCCGACCAGACCGGCGTTATAAGCCGTACCGCAAGCAACGATATGAATCGCTCTCAGGCTGCGGATCTTCTCGTCCGTCAGTTTCAAGCCAGGCAACACGACTTTGCGTCCGCTTTCGTCGATGCGGCCCAGCATCGTGTCCCGGTAGGCCTTCGGCTGCTCGTGGATCTCTTTCAGCATGAAATGATCGAACCCGCCTTTTTCCGCGGTGACAGCGTCCCAATCGACACGAATCATTTCCCGAGAAATAAAATTCCCTTCGATGGTCATCAGTTCGACAGAATCCTTCGTCAGCACCGCCATCTCGCCATCGTTCAAAATATAGACGTTCCGCGTGTAATTCAACAACGCAGGAATGTCGGAGCCGATAAAGTTCTCGCCTTCGCCAAGACCAATGATCAACGGGCTAGCTTGACGGACAGCCACCAGTTTGTCAGGTTCATACTCCGTCAGCACCCCAAGTGCAAAAGCGCCGCGCATATAGCTGATCGCCTTCTGAACCGCCTTCACGATATCGCCTTGATACTCGCGAGCGACCAGATGGGAAATGACCTCCGTATCCGTTTCAGAAACAAAGACATACCCTTGACTGATCAGCTCTTCCTTCAATTCCAGATAGTTTTCGACGATCCCATTATGCACGACCGAAAATTTCTGGGTATGATCGGTATGCGGATGAGAATTCACGTCAGACGGTTTGCCGTGCGTAGCCCAACGGGTGTGACCAATCCCGGCCGAACCCTTGAGCGGTGCATCCTCCAGCTTGGATTCCAGGTTCGCCAGACGGCCGAGCGATTTTGCAATCTTCAGACCCTCCGACGTAAACACAGCAATCCCTGCGGAGTCGTACCCGCGATACTCCAGTTTCTTTAATCCCTCAAGCAACACCGACTGCGTATCCCGATTCCCAATGTATCCAACAATACCACACATAATCATTTATCCTCCGTTTCATTCTTACAAGATGGTTTTTTGGCCGTAAGAAATGAAACACGGAAGAAGCCTTACGCGGTACACCGAGACAGAACTATTCAATTGTAAAAAAATATATCCAACCAATCATCAACAGATTGATCATCACTCAAACGTTACGCAACTTTCATTCATTTTTTCACGAATGTCCAGATTGCTCCGTCTACCGCGGCTCTTTCCGCGTCACTTGCTTACGTACATTCATGAACGATCTATGAATGTGATTATCCATCTGCCCGCACGGTTTGTGGGAAAGGTCGCCCCATCCTTTTGCCGATACGGTTACGGTGCGATGCAGCACCGGGAGGCCCCCGCCGAACATTCCGAACACCTCCACCTCGTCAACTTCGCTTTGCCGTACGCTTGAACCGATAATAACGCCTCAAGGATTCACCGTTGTCGCTGCAAGCCAGCCTTCCGCCCCTGCTTCTCAACAACGTTCCCTTGATCGCGCCGATTTCCTAAATCGGTCCAAACGAAACGCGCACAATGAAGTTCTGGCGCTTAAAATCCGGTAAACCTAACTACCCTCACTTTCTCTGCTCGAATATGCTTAATTATATGCACCTTCACACGATTTGGCAATGATCATCTTGTCCTGATTCGTCGAACCGTGTTTTTTACCCTATTGGCCTAGAAAAAAACGGGAATTCCTTCTCCCGTCGAGCTTGTCCCCCTGTACCCTAATGGAACTTAAGGCTTTAATGTCCCTTATTGGCCCTTCATTTCCCTTTTCGCCCGACACTTTGCACCATGATCCCTTTCGTTCAGATCTGGGTGAATACACACCCGAATGAGGCATTTAATGCCCTTAAGTTGCACCTGCTTTTCACCTCTCCTCAACCTGATGCAACGGGATAATCGTCAAAAAGAGAGCCAAACAGACGCCCTCTCCCTAGCAAAAACCGCCCGACAGGCATCCTCACCCGTCCGGCGGTTCTCAAAGTCCTATATCATGAACCAAACAATCAGGTCGTTACACCAACTGCTTCTCTACAACCTCTACAATTTGCGCGACCAGCTTCTCCAGCTCCGCTTTCTCCGGCCCTTCGGCCATAACGCGGATGAGGGATTCCGTTCCCGACGGCCGAACCAGCACGCGCCCGTTATCGCCCAATTCTTGCTCTACTTCCGCAATCGCTTCAGCAATCACAGCGTTACCCGCGAACTTGCTCTTGTCCTGTACGCGAACGTTCACCAGCACCTGCGGATACTGCTTCATGACCTTCTTCAGCTCGCTAAGCGGCTTGCCGGAAGCCAGCATCGTATCGACCAGCTGAATCGCCGTCAAAATGCCATCCCCGGTTGTATTGTAGTCCAGGAAAATCACGTGACCGGACTGCTCCCCGCCCAGATTGTAGCCGCCTCGCAGCATTTCCGCCATAACATAGCGGTCGCCTACTGCAGTTTGCTGGGTAGCCAGCCCCAATTTCTTGGCCGCTTTATAGAAGCCAAAATTACTCATCACTGTCGAGACAACCGTGCTGTCTTTCAGCTTACCGGCTTTGTTCATTGCATCGCCGCAGATGCACAGGATATAGTCGCCGTCCACTTCTTGACCTAGCTCGTCAATCGCAATCAACCGGTCCGCGTCGCCGTCGAACGCAAGCCCTACATGAGCGCCAAGTCGAACGACTTCTTCCTTCAGCCGCTCCGGATGCGTGGATCCGCAATGATCGTTAATGTTGAGCCCGTTAGGCTCAGCTGCCAGCGTATGCACTTCGGCTCCCAGCTCGCGGAACAATCTTGGTGCCAGCTCATAGGCCGCCCCGTTCGCGCAATCCAACACCACCTTCAGCCCTTTAAACGAGGAGTTGATCGTCGTTTTCAAGTGCTCAAGGTACTTCAGCTTCGATTCATTGTCCACCGTCACGGTCCCCAAGTCGCCGCCGATCGGCCGCGGTAACTCGTCGACAGCCTTGTCGAGCAGTTCTTCGATTTGCAGCTCCGTTTCATCCGACAGCTTAAAGCCGTCACTGCCGAAGAACTTAATCCCGTTATCCTCCACCGGATTGTGGGATGCGGAAATCATGACGCCCGCGTCCGCTTTAAGCAAGCGAGTGAGATAAGCAACCGCAGGTGTCGTCACGACGCCAAGTCGAATTACTTCGGCGCCAATCGACAACAGCCCCGCCACCAACGCAGACTCCAGCATTACGCCGGAAATACGCGTATCCATACCAATGACAACCTTGGGCTTAGGTACCTGCCCTGCAAGCACATAACCGCCGCAGCGGCCGATCTGGTAAGCCAGTTCTGCTGTTAATTCTTTATTCGCAATTCCTCTTACGCCATCCGTTCCAAAATACTTCCCCATGATTTCACTCCTTCAACTGTTTGCCAGTACCGCACCGTTCTCCTCATCTCCCAGGAGGCGTCTGACCGGTCTATGTTCGTCGTTGTCTGCTTATGTTCATGTTACGTGCCATTACCGTTCCCTGAGGTATCGTCGTCTGTCGCATTGCTTCCATCCTCTTGATGAGATGGCGATCCATGCGATGATCCATTACCGGCTGGGCTTTGTGTACCGTCTGACGGATTTGGATGCTCCACAGGAACACCGGAGGTTGGATTTCCTTTCTCCGTCAGCTCCACGTCCACGGACAATGAAGTGTTCGGGTCGGCCAGAGCCACACCCTCCGGCAATTTAATCTCAATCGGGATCGTATGCGTCCCCGCCCCCAGATGTGCAAGATCAGCGGTCAACTGAATGTTCTCCGGCTGGAGCGCGTCCAACACCACGCTGGCCCCAATCACTGTCAGACTCAAGCTCGGCTCAGTTGGCCGGATCCACTTGACATCGTACATGGATCCGACATTTTTCAACGTGATCGGGATGTCGTCCAGCTGCTTCTGTCCTCCGGGCATTACATGCAATGTGATCGTGGCAGAGCTCGGCTCGATTTTCTCAAAACCTTTTGGAGGAGTCAAGTCCACCGAGTATTTAGTCTCATTCGAACCGTTATAACGGCTTAGATCCACCGTCAACGGATAGGAGGATATACCCTCCAACGCTTCCTTTGTACCGTATAGAACGACTCCCTCTACGTCAATATCCACATCGGTTAAGACGTATCCGGAAGGTAATTGCCCGGTTTTGCGTATTTCGATCGGCACATTTTTGTATAGCTTATTGATTGGGATGTCTACAACCACGGAACTAGGTGAAATCTTCGCATTCTCCATGGGCATCCCTTGCTTATCATATGCTGTCAGTTTGACACTTTTGCCTTTAACGGATTCCTTCAGTCCCGTCACATCCACCGTACCTTCGACTTTGCTCAGCTCCTGCGCCTCACTCGCCGGCAGGGTCACATCAACGGTGCCGCTCCCGGCAACAATTGGCGTCCCAAGCACTAAACCGTCGGCCGGCTCCCCTTTCGTGACAATGGTCACGGGAATCGTCCGGGTTTCCTTCGCTTCAATCGTTACCTTTACGATGGAGGGTTCCATGGAGACCAGTTGGACCCCAGGAGGAAGCTCATGGGTTAAAGGAAGGGTAAATGTCCCAGGTCCCAGATTTTCCAGATTTAGCCTCGCCTTATAATCCGAGAAATTCGTCGTCAAATCGATCCGTTTCCCCTTCACTTCCATACGCACGGTGCTGGGATCCAGATCGTACAAAACGTATTTGTCCTCGTCAAATCCGGTCACTTCGATTTTGACGTTGTCGATGTAACGCGACTGCGCCAAGGTAGTGGAGTCTACGGGAGTCCCGCTGTCCAAATGAACCATCGCCCACAACATGATACTAAACACCAGCGCAAGGACCTTGGCAAAATTGTTGTGAGTTAGCCATTTATCCATTTTTGTCGGCCTCCTTCCGTCTACGGAACGGGCTGCGCTTGTCTTGGGTGCGCGAGTTCGGACCTAATTCCGCATACAGCTTGGAAATCAACGACTCCTCGTTAATGTCCCTGACGACCTGACCGTCAATCGCAAGCGAAATTTGTCCCGTCTCCTCCGATACGACGATCGAGACAGCATCTCCGACCTCACTAATTCCGATCGCTGCCCGGTGCCTTGTACCCAACTCCTTACTGATGAACGGATTCTCCGACAGCGGCAAATAACAGGCGGCCGCAGAGATCCGGTGGCCTTGAATAATCACGGCTCCATCATGAAGCGGCGTATTTGGGATAAAGATGTTGATCAGCAGCTGCGAAGAAATAATCGACTGCATCGGAATTCCCGATTCGGTATATTCATTTAACCCCGTATCGCGTTCAAACACGATCAGAGCCCCAATCTTCCGGCGCGATAAATAATTCACGGCTTTTATAATTTCACCGATCTCTTTGCCAAACTCTTCCTCGTCCGCGCTGTTTCGCCCGAACAGCTTGCCCCGGCCAAGCTGCTCCAGCGCACGTCTAAGCTCCGGTTGGAAAATAATGAAGATCGCCAGCACGCCAAACGTAAACATTTGATTCATCAGCCATTTCAGCGTATACAAGTCGAACCAGGTACTTACGGCCCAAATAAAGACCAGAACTAAAATTCCCTTGAGCAACTGAACGGCCCGTGTTCCGCGGACAAGCAAAATCAAGTGATATATTATATAGGTAACAATTAGGATATCGATGACATCCTTAATGGTATCCTGCCAAGTCAAATTCGCAAAATAGTTCATGCTGCGACCCCCGGAAAGTTCCTTGCGGACGTTTGGCCCGCCAACAAGGAAACAATATGTACAGCTTCATTCACGCCTGTCTCTATAAGTTTCCCCTAAATACTAGGTTATAACGTTCACATGTCAGATGCAAGCGTCCAGCAAAAATAGGTTCATTTCGTAACGATTGCAAATTTTTACCTGGTCCCAAAAAATAAAAAAAGCGCCAATTCCCGATGGAAGGGCGCCCAAAAACTCATTATCGCCTTACGATCACCTAGAGGCGACTTCCGTAAACGTATTGATGATCCGGTACCAGATCCAGTCCAGCGCTTGATCGATCTGTTTAACTTCGCCCGAAATATGCGCCGTGGAGGCTTGGTAATAGGAGCCATCAATTACGGTTAGGTTGCCTTGAACTTCACCATAGATTTCGGCTTTCCCGTTCTCAATGGTCAAGTTCCCGGCAATCACGGCGTCACTTGGTACCGTGACCGTATCGCCCTGAATGATGACCTGATCCAGACCCGCTCCTTTTACGACCAGCTGATCGTCGCTATCCCAAAGCGATACCGCGCTGAATAACATCACCAGCAAGAACATTGCTGCCGCTGTCAACGCCGGATGGCGTCTGATCCACTGGATCCATGCCTGCTGTTTGGGTTGACTTGGAATCTGACTGATGATCCGGTTCACCAGTTCATCGGGAGCCGAGATGTTGCTATGCTGCTTGATGGTGGCAAACAACATCATTTCGGTTCGTTCCAATTCCCTGAATTCCTTGAGGCAATCCGGACACTCGTCTAGATGCTGCTTCAGCTGTTCGGCTTGGTCGCGGCTTAATTCGCCGTCCAGATAATCATGCATCAAAGATGAGGCATGTTTGCATTCCATATCAGCCAATCCTTTCAGTAGTATCAATCTATGCGAAATGCGGAAGGCACGGCTAAGATCATAGTCGTCCTACATCCTACCTTACAATACGTAATGCTGCAGAATTCGTTTCAAAAAATAATTCCCCGGGCGGAGCCCAAATTTCAGAGCATTTTATGCTCCAGTTTTTTACGTAAAAATTCGCGTCCGCGGTGAACCCGCGTCTTCACCGTGGTCACCGGCATATCCAAAACTTCGCTGATCTCCTGCAGCGACAGTTCCTGCAAATAACGGAGCACGATCACCGACTTATATTTGGCAGGCAAGCCTTCGATCGCTTGATGAATCGTTAGCTGCGTTTCCGACAGCAAGTATTCCGTTTCCGGTGTCCGTTCATCCCCAGGAATCAGAGTGTATCCGTCCAAGCCATCCTGATCGTTCATCTCCGCGTCCAAGTAATAACTTGGCTTCCGCTTACGCAGTCGGTCAATACACAAGTTCGTCGCGATCCGGTAAATCCAGGTTGAGAACTTCTGTTTTTCGTCGTAGCGGTTCCAGTTTTTATGTACCCTTAAGAACGTCTCCTGCACGACATCTTCCGCTTCGTGCCGGTTGGACAGCATCCGGTATCCGAGATGATAAAGCTTATCCTTATATAGATCAACAAGTTCGGCGAAGGCTTCCTGATCCCCTTTACGGGCCAGCTTCACCAGTCTTGCATCGAAATGTTCCACCACCATATTTTCCCCCAAATCGGTTGGAAGGGCTCAGGTACTTGTACCCTGCCTGTCCGGCTATTCGTCCCTTGGTCTAAGGCAATGTAATAGGTCGTCCTTGATCCGAATCCTGACCATTAAATCCTTGAAAGGGTACTTCCAGTCGTCGGCACTTCATTCAAATGTTAAAGCAACTTATCCCAAAATGCAATACATCCAGCCAAGCCAACAGCAAAAAAGCCGGACCTTCTTATGAAGAAGGTCTGGCTTGGCATCCCTATCCTGAGCCAATAATGGATCAGCCCGTATTCCGGAGTCCGGCAGCAATTCCGTTAATCGTAAGCAGCACTTCACGTAACAGTTCGGCATCATCCTGCCCTTTTTCACGCGCAGACCGCAATTCCGTTAACAGCTGCACCTGTAAATAGCTCAGCGGATCAACATAAGGATTACGCAATCGGATTGATTCTTGCAGGCCAGGAAGGTTGTCGAAAATTTCTGAAATCCCGCAAATCTTCAGCACCATTTCCCGCGTCAAATGGAATTCCTCTTCAATTTGACCCAGGATCCGCTCCCTCACTTCATCATCCTTGCACATCTTGGCGTATTCCTTCGCGATGACCAAGTCCGCTTTACTCAACGCAAATTGCAAGGTATCGATCACCGTGCGGAAGAACGAGAAGTTCTGATACATATCCTGAAGAACCTTGAGGTTCTCTTCATTATTTTGATAGAAATTATACAGGCCGGTTCCAGCCGCATACCATGCCGGGAACAAATACCGGCTTTGCGTCCAGGCAAACACCCAAGGGATCGCCCGCAAATCCTCAAACCGATCACTGTTCTTCCGCTTGGATGGACGGGAGCCGATATTCAGCTCACCCACTTCGACCAATGGCGTTGACTCACGGAAGAACTTCAAGAAATCCGGCTCTCGGAAAACCAGGTCCTGATATTTTTGAAGCGATGTCTCGGAAATGCCGCTCATGATCTCTTCCCAGCGTTGTTCTTCTGCGCTTGGCCCTTGATCTTGATGCAGCTTCGCTTGAATCGCTGCGGTGATCAGCGCCGAAGTCGCCTGCTCCAAGCTGCGGTACGCGATACCACGCAAGGAATAACGTGACGAGATCACTTCGCCTTGCTCCGTGATCTTGATACCGCCGCCGATCGTCTCCGGCGGTTGCACGAGGATGCTGCGGTTGAGCGGCATGCCGCCGCGGCCAAGCGCGCCACCGCGCCCGTGGAAGAATTTCAGCTTAATGCCAAATTCATTGGCCGTCGCTGTGATTTGTTTCAAGGCTACGCGCAGCTCCCAGTTTGCTGTAACTACGCCGCCGTCTTTGTTACTGTCGGAGTAGCCGAGCATAATTTCCTGGAGATCGTTCATCGCCGCCACCGACTCCCGGTAAATCGGCATGCTGAACAACTGACGCATAATGCCTGGTGCGGCGTGCAGATCGTCGATCGTTTCGAACAGCGGAACCGATTGAAGCGTGCAAACGACGGTACCGTCCGCTTCTTTACGGAACAAGCCTACTTCTTTCGAGAAGACCATGACCTCAAGGATATCGCTGGCCGCCTCTGTCATACTAATCAGGTAACTGGTGATACACTGTGTGCCGTATTCTTTTTGCGCCTGATACACCGTACGATATACGTCCAGACATTCTCTTGTGCTCTCCGAGTAATCCTGATAAGGAGAAGTTAATGGACGCGGGTCGTTTAACAACCGTTCCAACAGTTGAATCTTCTCTTGCTCCTCCAGCTCGGCATAGTTCTCCACAATATTCATTTTCGCCAAAATTTCCGTCATGGCGTTCTCATGCTCTTTACTGTGCTGACGGATATCCAGCGTGGCAGTATGGAAGCCAAACAGCTCCGCCTGACGGATCAGCTTCTTGATATGCGTATCCGCCACATAGTCTGCGTAGTGATGACGCAAGCTGCGGTCGATGATTTTCAAATCCTGGATAAATGCCTCTACGTTTGGATAACGCTCTGGCGTATCCTTTGTGCTATCATCCAGAACATTGTGCAGCTTCTCCGTCATATACGTCAGCTTAATACGGTAAGGTTCCTTCTCGTTGTTCCATTGCTGCGTTTTGCGCAGGGTCACTTGCAGGCGATCCCGCTGAATGGAAGCCATCAGCTCGTCCGTAACGTCCACGATGGTGGTGCTGAAGCTAAGGTGCTTGAACAAATCGGACAAAATCCGCTGATATTCGCGCACCGCCAGTTTACGTTGCATCCGCAACGTCTCCCAGGTCACGTCGGAGGTTACCGAAGGATTTCCGTCCCGGTCGCCGCCGATCCACGAGCCGAAGCGCAAGTACGTTGGGACGTGCCAGTAGTGCTCTGGATAGTATTTGGTCAGGCAGCGTTCCAGTTCTTGATAAACCTCAGGCAGCACATGGAATAAGGTTTCGTGAAAATAGTACATCCCATTTCGGACCTCATCCAGTACGGTAGGCTTGCGATCCCGCAATTCATCGGTCTGCCAAAGGGTAATGACCTCGTTAAGCAGCTTCTCCCGCAATTGCTCCCGTTCGCGGAAGGTCAGCGTGGGGTTATCCAACTGCATGACATCGTCAGCGATCCGTTTGTGGATGTCCAGAATCGCACGGCGCATCGCTTCCGTTGGGTGGGCGGTCATGACCAGCTCCAGAGACATGCCGCTCAGGAGCTCCTGAGCTTCGCTATAACTAAAACCCTGTTCCTTCAAATCGCGGACAGCGGCCTCGATCGTACCGCTCTGAACCTCTTCCCCTGCAGAACGCTCATAATCGCGTTTACGGCGAATGCGGTGGTTCTGCTCCGCAATATTCACTAATTGGAAATAGATCGCAAATGCACGAATCACCTGATGACGGATGCCGGGTTCTAAAGAATTGATCATTCCCTTAAACTCTTCATGTAACTCCGGTAAAAATACAGCCCGCAGGGATTTACTGGCTTCACGTATCTTCTCGACAATATCCAAGAGCTCATTGCCGCCCTGATGCACCAGGACCTCTCCTAGAATATTGCCCAAAAAACGAATGTCGCGCCGAAGCAGGTTATTCGAGTTGCCTTTACCTGCGGTAACCGTTAACTCTGTCATGTTTCTCCCCCTTTTCATCCCAATGCAGCATGCTAAATTCAGCATGGTCATGATCTTTGTCGGTTAGACCTAATGACGTGCGCCAAGCGTTTCCTAACATCATACAACAAACTGACCTGAAAATCTTCACTTAATTTGTAAGAAATTCTTGGACGCTATGACTGCGGATTCGATTCCGTCGCAACTTTACTTACCTTAACACGGTAAAGCAGTAAAACGCAAGGGTATAAGGCGTCGATAGAAAACTTTTATACCCGGGAGGAAGGCCGCAATGGTAATAAGGTTAAAATTATAACAAAAAACATCATCTTATCCGATGATGTTGCTGTTATGTATGGAGCGGGTGATGGGAATCGAACCCACGCTACCAGCTTGGAAGGCTGGAGTTCTACCATTGAACTACACCCGCACCTTAAAGAGATGGTCGGGATGACACGATTCGAACATGCGACCCCCTGGTCCCAAACCAGGTGCTCTACCAAGCTGAGCTACATCCCGTCAATAAGGTGAAATATGAAATTGAAAAAGTGGCGCGCCCTAAGAGATTCGAACTCCTGACCTTTTGATTCGTAGTCAAACGCTCTATCCAGCTGAGCTAAGGGCGCGTATTAAGATGGAGCGGACGACGGGAATCGAACCCGCGACCCTCGCCTTGGCAAGGCGATGCTCTACCGCTGAGCCACGTCCGCGCATAGATGGTGCGCGTGGAGGGACTTGAACCCCCACGTCAAAGACGCTAGATCCTAAGTCTAGTGCGTCTGCCAATTCCGCCACACGCGCAAGGAAAACTGGTGAGCCATGAAGGACTCGAACCTTCGACACCCTGATTAAAAGTCAGGTGCTCTACCAACTGAGCTAATGGCTCTTACTTAGAAAAATGGCTGGGGATATAGGATTCGAACCTATGCATGACGGAGTCAAAGTCCGTTGCCTTACCGCTTGGCTAATCCCCAATATTTATGGTGGAGGCTGAGGGGATCGAACCCCCGACCCTCTGCTTGTAAGGCAGATGCTCTCCCAGCTGAGCTAAGCCTCCAGATATCTGGGAATACATATGAAAGAAGATGGTGACCCGTAGGGGATTCGAACCCCTGTTACCTCCGTGAAAGGGAGGTGTCTTAACCCCTTGACCAACGGGCCATATGTAGGGAAGCTCTCAACCGGGATCGAACCGGCGACCTCATCCTTACCATGGATGCACTCTACCTACTGAGCTATGAGAGCAAATTTTTGGGGTCCCCAGAAAGTAATCGGAATATGCTTCGAAGCAAATCGTCACTTTCTGGGGATTTGACTCCCCGAACAGGACTCGAACCTGTGACAACTCGATTAACAGTCGAGTGCTCTACCGACTGAGCTATCGGGGAACATTGCTTGGCAGCGTCCTACTCTCCCAGGACCCTTCGGTCCAAGTACCATCGGCGCTGGAGGGCTTAACGGTCGTGTTCGGGATGGGAACGAGTGGAACCCCTCCGCCATTGCCACCAAACATGATTTTTGCGCTGCTTTTACTTCCGCGCTTTCCGCTTCAGCAAAAGATCAAACCTTATAAAAGGCGTGCAGCTAAAAATCGGTTCAAGGTTGAATCCTTGAAAACTGGATACGAAACTAGATTTGCATTTTAGCCCCTATTCAGTTCCCGGGGTCCCCGAAAAGTACTCGGTGTACTCTCCGAAGCCTCCGCTTCACTTTTTGGGGTGAATTTTGGATAAGCCCTCGACCGATTAGTACCTGTCAGCTCCATGCCTTACGGCACTTCCACCTCAGGCCTATCAACCTTGTCGTCTTCAAGGGGTCTTACATACGGGGAAATCTCATCTTGAGGGGGGCTTCACGCTTAGATGCTTTCAGCGCTTATCCCGTCCGCACTTAGCTACCCAGCTGTGCTCCTGGCGGAACAACTGGTACACCAGCGGTGCGTCCATCCCGGTCCTCTCGTACTAAGGACAGCTCCTCTCAAATTTCCTACGCCCACGACAGATAGGGACCGAACTGTCTCACGACGTTCTGAACCCAGCTCGCGTACCGCTTTAATGGGCGAACAGCCCAACCCTTGGGACCTACTTCAGCCCCAGGATGCGATGAGCCGACATCGAGGTGCCAAACCTCCCCGTCGATGTGGACTCTTGGGGGAGATAAGCCTGTTATCCCCAGGGTAGCTTTTATCCGTTGAGCGATGGCCCTTCCATGCGGTACCACCGGATCACTAAGCCCGACTTTCGTCCCTGCTCGACTTGTCAGTCTCGCAGTCAAGCTCCCTTCTGCCTTTGCACTCTTCGAATGATTTCCAACCATTCTGAGGGAACCTTGGGGCGCCTCCGTTACTCTTTAGGAGGCGACCGCCCCAGTCAAACTGCCCACCTGACACTGTCCCCGTACCGGATCACGGCACCAGGTTAGAACCTAGATACGATCAGGGTGGTATCCCAACGGCGCCTCCACCGAAGCTGGCGCTCCGGCTTCCTAGGCTCCCACCTATCCTGTACAAATCGTATCCAAGTCCAATATCAAGCTGCAGTAAAGCTCCATGGGGTCTTTCCGTCTTGTCGCGGGTAACCTGCATCTTCACAGGTATTAAAATTTCACCGGATCTCTCGTTGAGACAGCGCCCAAGTCGTTACGCCATTCGTGCGGGTCAGAATTTACCTGACAAGGAATTTCGCTACCTTAGGACCGTTATAGTTACGGCCGCCGTTTACTGGGGCTTCGGTTCACAGCTTCGGGCTAAACCCTAACCGCTCCCCTTAACCTTCCAGCACCGGGCAGGCGTCAGCCCGTATACTTCGCCTTGCGGCTTCGCACAGACCTGTGTTTTTGCTAAACAGTCGCTTGGGCCTTTTCACTGCGGCCCCCTCGGGCTATTCACCCTACCGAGGCACCCCTTCTCCCGAAGTTACGGGGTCATTTTGCCGAGTTCCTTAACGAGAGTTCTTCCGCGCGCCTTAGAATTCTCTTCTCGCCTACCTGTGTCGGTTTGCGGTACGGGCACCTTCTCCTGGCTAGAGGCTTTTCTTGGCAGTGTGAGATCATGACCTTCGGTACTGTCAATTTTCCCTCCCCATCACAGCCTAGCCTTATCGGTGTGCGGATTTGCCTACACACCAGCCTCACTGCTTGGACGAGCATCCATCAGCTCGCGTCACTACCCTACTGCGTCACCCCATCGCTCATAGCGGATTACGGTGGTACAGGAATTTCTACCTGTTGTCCTTCGACTACGCCTTTCGGCCTCGCCTTAGGTCCCGACTTACCCTGAGCGGACGAACCTTCCTCAGGAACCCTTAGGCTTTCGGCGGATCAGATTCTCACTGATCTTTTCGTTACTCATACCGGCATTCTCACT
>NZ_JAYERP010000001.1:3070000-3132500 GCF_034718895.1 Paenibacillus phoenicis
ATGGGATACTGACTCCCAGGATTGGATGAACAAAGGGGTTCAAACCATCGTTGACCGCGTCGTTAAGAAAGCCCATCCCGGAGATATCGTTCTCCTGCATGCCAGCGATTCGGTGAAGCAGACGCACGAGGCGTTGCCGATCATCATCGATGAGCTGCGGAAGCAAGGCTATGAGTTTGTGACCGTAACGGATCTGCTGCAGGAAGCCAGCGTTCAAGGCAACGAAGTCCGCGATCAAGCGTGGCTGAAGAAGCAGTTGGAATACGCTGTCGGTTTGTGAATTTGTAGCAAAAAAGCCCAGTTTAGGCTGGGCTTTTTTGTGTTTCTGAATTTCCAGAGTTCAACACTCGCTGTAGAATTAAGATCTGGTAAGCATTACATGCGATTAATGGCGCAACAATCCAAGCCGTCGCGGAATTGACACCAATCTTCAATACGCCGACAGTTTCCACGATCGTAACTGCAATCATAAAGAACAACGTGGGAATCCAGGCGGTTGCATTCGTCAATTTGGCCTTATAAAACGCAGTTCCCACAGCCACAATAAGAATGATAATGCCAAGGATCAGGTCGGAAAACCCGTTCTTCTCGCCGCCCACGAATATCCGCAGGAACATCAGCTCCAGCAGCGCTAAAGCGGTTAAGACCAGCTGCACATATTGCCATGTTCTTCTGGAGAAGACACCGTTCCCCATATAATTGATCATTAAATATGCGAAAAAGCCCATTTGGGAATACACGCTAACCATAATGCCAACGCCAAGTAATATCCCGACATTGACCAAAATATCGGTCAGGCCTTTATATTGCAGGGTATCGGTCCATTGCAGCAACAGCCCGACCATCAGCGACCCCGCCGCCCCTACGGCTAAGGTTGTCCCAAATAAGTAAAGCCACTTTTTTAAGTTCAAGCCCCTTCCACCTCCACTAACGAAATATTTTACCAACGATCCCGGTAAAAAACCATTGTTTTTAAGCTTTTCGTTGGGATATTTCCGTTTTTAAGCCGCATACTAACTTCAGCAATGATGATAAGGAGGAAGGGAACCATGAAATGGCGGGGTACCCGTTGGATTTTATGCTTCTTATGTACATTCACTCTTCCGCTTGCAGCCTGCGGTTCTGAACAAAGCTCCCCCTCCTCTTCCCAGGGTGGGGGATATAAAGAAACGAAATCGATGGTTATCGATATTCTTAAGACTGACGAAGGTAAAAAGGCTATATATGAGGCGTTAAGCAATCCTCCAAGCAGCAGCGAAAGCGGAAGCGGAAGCAGCGGCTCAGAATCCGGTTCGGAGTCCGGTTCTGATTCCGGTTCCGGGTCGGGCGGATCCGGAGGAAGCAGCGGAGGCGGAACGTTTGGGGTGAAGATGATTCTCCCGTCCCAAACCTCCAATGAGGTGCGTATGGCTGTCAAGGAGACGATTACTTCCCCGGAATACAAGAAGGAAATCGAGAAGATCATGACCGATCCGCAGTTTGCCGGGGATTTTGCGAAGGCGATCAACGCCCAAAGCAAAGAGCTCCATATGCAGCTGATCAAAGACCCTACTTATCAGAAATCGATCAGCGAAATCCTGAAATCGCCGGAAGTCATGAAGATGTTCCTCGATTTAACCAAGACGCCGGATTACCGCAAGCAATCCATGACGGTCATGCAGGAAGCGATGCAAAGTCCGTTGTTCAAATTGGAAGTGCTTGAGCTGTTGAAAACCGTCGTTCAAGAGCAACTGCAGCCGAAGGTGGAAAAAGAGCCTAAGCAGGACGAAGGCGGCGGTGACGAAGGCAGCGGCGATGAAGGCGGCCAAAGCAAAGAGGGCGAAGGCAGCGGTGGATCTTCTTAAGCCGCAAGCTAACGCTCATCCCCCCCCAAAAAAAGACCGACCCGTTAAGGGTCAGTCTTTTTTGCATTTCAGCACGATGCGCTGTGCCAGCTCGTCATACAGCCGACCAACCGGGGTCTCCGCTTTGTACACCGACGGAGAAAAGTCCGGCTCGGACGGATGGTTATCCGGCGCTCCCAGCGGGAATTGCGCCAGCAATTCGGTATGTAAGGACTCCGCCAAACGAGCGCCGCCGCCGCGTCCGAAGACATAATCCTTCTCGCCGCATTTGGAGCACTCGTAGTAAGCCATGTTTTCGACGACGCCCAGCACTTCATGTTCCGTGCGCAGCGCCATTGCCCCGGCCCGGGCAGCAACAAAAGCTGCAGTGGCATGCGGGGTGGTGACGATAATCTCCTTGCTATGCGGAATCATCTGGTGTACGTCTAGAGCGATATCCCCTGTACCCGGCGGAAAATCAAGCAGCATATAATCCAAATCGCCCCACTGGACATCGCTGAAAAATTGCCGAAGCATTTTCCCCAGCATCGGTCCCCGCCAAATCACAGGGTTATTGTCCTGGATAAAGAAGCCCATCGACATGACCTTGACACCAAAGCGTTCTACGGGCAAGATTTGGCCGTTCTCTACCAGCGGTGCCTCTTCGATCCCCATCATATCGGGAACGCTAAAGCCATAGATGTCGGCATCAATTAAGCCAACCTTCTTGCCTTGACGCGCCAGGGCCGCCGCCAAATTTACCGTGACGGTAGATTTGCCCACTCCGCCCTTGCCGCTGGCAACAGCAATAAATTGAACGCCAGATCTAGGGTCAAGAATCGGCACCCCTTCCAGACCTGCCCCATGCCCCTTCAGTTCGCTGCGTTCACTATGGGATGAATCCGAAGGTTGACGAGCCGCGCTAAACGCTGCCTCGCGTTCCTGCTCCGAAGCTTCACGGAAGCGAAGATGAACATCCTTCATCCCCGCTTCGGATAAGCGGAAGCGGATCTCCCGTTCGGCTTCCACCTGTGCCGCACTGCCTTTCTCAAAGCCGACAACGGTTAATGAGACGCGGTCTTCCTTAATCATGATATCGCGAATCCACTGGAGGTCGACTAGACTGAGACCTGTGGTTGGTTCTGCAACCGGGCGTAACGTTGCCTGAAGCTGCTCCTTCGTAATCACTGACAGCACCTCGACTTCATCAGATAGTTAGGTCTATTATAACATTACCTGACATCCTCTGCCGGGGTTTGTACTTTTTCTCCAGAATAATATCGCAAGATCCCCTGATAAATGGAAGCGGCTACTTTCCGCTGGTACGATTCCGTCCCAAGCAGCCCCGCTTCCTCTGGATTCGACAAGAACCCCACCTCCACCAGGACAGCTGGAATCTTCATCGCTTCAATCAGATACACCTTCTTATCCGCACGGTTCGCAACCCGGTCAGTGTTCTCCAGATTCCGTCGAAGCTCTTCCTGTACGAGCGCAGCCAGATTTGCGTTATCCGCATGATTAGGGTAATAGAACGTTTGCGCGCCTCGCCAGCGCGGAGAAGGAATGCTGTTCATGTGTATACTCACGAGCAGATCGGCCTGCTGTTCCTCAATAAAACGGACCCGGGTCATTAAATCCTCGGTCTTCCGTTTGCTGTAGCCCTTCGTGTCCGCCGCTGCCAAGTCCTTGTCCTCCTCGCGGGTCATGACGACAACCGCACCCGCCTGCTGCAAATAATCGCGCAGATATAAAGAGACGGCGAGATTGATGTCTTTCTCGATCAGCCCCTGTTTACTGCTGGCTCCGCCATCCGGTCCGCCATGGCCAGCATCCAGGGCGATCACTTGACCCGCCAGCGGGAGGCTCCAATAATTCCAGGCTTTCTGCGCCGGCACTCGGTAGAAGGCCAACCCAAGGATCACGGCAGCCAGACCCACGCCGATCAGCGCTATTTTGATGTGGTTCAGAGAAATCCATAACGTCACCTTATCTCGATCGCGCATAAAAAAGCCACCTTTCTCCCTTCATGACATTACTCATGATATGGGACAAGGTGGACAAATATGACTCATGCAGGGCTAAGCTAACCCCCGTGAATTAAGTTGGTTGAACCTGCTGCTTCATCCCTTCGATCAGGACCTCGGCAACCTCCGGCCGGGTAAATTCCGGCGGCGGACAAATCCCATCGCGCAACAAGCCGCGAACCTTCGTGCCGGACAAGGTCAGATGATCCTCTTTCGGATGCGGGCAGGTCTTGCTGGAAGCCATATTCCCGCATTTCGTACAGAAGAAGCTGTGTTCAAAGAACAGCGGCGTGATGCCCAGCTCCTCGGGCGTGAAGTTCGAGAAAATTTCTTGGGCCTCATACGTGCCGTAGTAATCGCCAACCCCCGCATGATCGCGGCCTACGATAAAATGCGTACATCCGTAATTTTTGCGAACCATCGCATGGAAAATCGCTTCACGTGGTCCGGCATACCGCATGGCTGCCGGGAACACCCCTAGAAACGTGCGATTTGCGGGATAGTAGTGTTTCAGCAGAGTCAAATAGCTCTTCATCCGAACATCTGCCGGTACGTCGTCCGATTTTGTCTCGCCAACCAGCGGATTCAGGAATAACGCATCCACGATTTCCATCGCACTCTTCTGAATATATTCATGTGCCCGGTGAACCGGATTGCGGGTCTGGAACCCTACCACCGTTCTCCAACCCTTCTCAGCAAAGATCCGCCGCGTCTCCGCCGGATCAAAATAAAACTCCTTAAACCGCGCCGGTTCGGGCCGGTTCAACACCTGAATCGAACCGCCAACGTAGTAAGGCGAACGTTCCAGCAGCTTCTTCACTCCGGGATGTGCAGGATCATCGGTTTTGAACACTTTGCGTGCTTCCTCTGCCTGATCAACGGAATAGATACTGCCAATCTCAAGCAGACCGTAAACAACGCCGTCCTGCTCACCAACCAACGCGACCTGTTCTCCAATTTCCAGGCTTTCCGCTTGTACCCGGGCTACGGAGAGGGTAATCGGGATGCTCCATACCGTTCCGTCAGCCAGCCTCATGCGATCGACAACCGACCGATAATCGTCTTCGTTCATAAACCCGGTTAATGGCGAAAATGCCCCCACCCCAATGAGGTCCAGGTCCGAAATCGTCCAGTTATTAATGAGAATGGCCGGAAGGCCCTTCGCCTGTTCCAGGAGGCTTTCTCGTTGTGGTCCGGTCACAACCCGGTTAATCAGGCTCCCACCATGCGGTAATATTGACGTCACCCGTATCTCCCCCACTTCTGATTTTTTTCTCCTCACCGTTTATTGATGTAGTCCGCATTCCGTCTTTTCCGTTCCAGACCAGCGTCCTGCGCGTGGATCTTCTCCTGGCATTACCGGACGGGTACAATGTTCGCAGCCAATGCTAGGATAATTGCGGTCGTGCAAAGGATTATAAATGAGCTGATGCTCGCGAATGTAGTTCCATACATCGTCCGAGGTCCAGTTGGCGATAGGATTAAACTTCACCAGACCAAACTTAGTGTCGTATTCAATTTTCTTCGCATTTGCCCGGGTTGGCGCCTGGTCGCGGCGAATCCCTGTGATCCATGCCTCGTAGCGGCCCAACACCCGCGTCAGCGGCTCAACCTTACGCAGGTTGCAGCAAGCGTTAGGATCCGACTTCCACAGTTCCTCCCCATACTTCTGCGCCTGTTCCTCCGGCGTTAACGTAGGGGATACCCGTACAAATTCCAGTCCGTATTTGGCCGCAATCGCGTCCCGCGTCTCATAAGTCTCTTTAAAATGAAAATCCGTGTCTAAGTAAAAAATGTCGGTAGACGGGCTGATTTGCTGCAGCATATCGACCAAAACGACATCCTCAGCCCCAAAGCTGCAGGCAAAGGCGATATTCGGAAACGTCTCTACCGCCCAGGCGAGGATTTCTTGGGGGGATAACGACTCAAATTCCTCGGCCCTGGCCGCAATCAACTGCTCTTTTTCCAATAAATTCACTTTTCTTCAGACCTCCCGCATCAGGTTAAACAAGGCATACGATTATTCCAACTAATCAGATTTGAATTATATTTAAAAGTATATGGCATTCCCCCTAGAAGTCAATACTAAAAAATCCAAAATGAAAAAAAGTCCGAAGAAACCTTCAATATAAACGCAAAAAAGCCCCTTTCCAAAACGGAAAGGGACTTTCGTATGCAATATAAAGATTAACGTTTCGAGAACTGAGGAGCACGGCGAGCTGCTTTGAGGCCGTATTTCTTCCGTTCTTTCATCCGTGGGTCACGCGTCAAGAAGCCTGCTTTCTTCAATGCAGGACGGAGTTCCGGATCTGCTTTGAGCAGTGCGCGGGAAATCCCGTGGCGGATTGCGCCAGCTTGACCGGAGATACCGCCGCCATGAGCGATGACGATAACGTCGTAGTTACCCAGCGTTTCCGTCAAAGTCAGCGGTTGTTTTACGATCAGCTTCAGCGTTTCCAGACCAAAATAATCGTTGATGTCGCGTTTATTGATGACAATGCGTCCTTCACCCGGTACAAGGCGAACACGAGCTACCGAATGTTTACGACGACCTGTCCCATAGTATTGTACTTGTGCCATGAAACTGTCCTCCCTTTTAATTATCCGCGAAGTTCGTAAACTTCAGGTTTTTGTGCCGCATGTGGATGCTCAGTGCCCGCGTAAGCTTTCAGTCTCAGCTTCATTTTCTCGCCAAGGCGAGTTTTAGGCAGCATGCCGTGAACGGCGGACTCAATTACACGTTCAGGTTTCGTTCTCAGCAAATCCTTGGCAACGGTCACTTTCAAACCGCCCGGATGCAGGGAATGACGATAATATTTTTTGTTATCGAGCTTTTTGCCGGTCAGGGCGATTTTCTCCGCGTTGATGACGATCACAAAGTCGCCGCAGTCAACATGTGGAGTAAATTGTGGTTTGTGTTTACCGCGGATAAGAGCTGCAGCTTCGCTAGCCAAGCGGCCCAGCGTTTTGCCTTCGGCATCGATGATGTGCCATTTGCGCTCTACTTCGCCTGGCTTCGCCATATAAGTGGTACGCATGTAAAGATCCTCCTTCAAATTCGTCCGAAATGGTTCATCCTGCTGAACACGATCATGCTCTTCGGGTCGCTTGACCAAAGTCAGCAGATTTATCTTCGATCGTTTCATTCATGTTTAGCAAGCATAAAATTCTTGTTTAAGCGGCTTTCTTGACTGGGGGCTGTGGGATAGCCATCAAGAAAACACAACTTTTATTTTACAGGAAGCCAAGTTAATACGCAAGCCTTTTTCAAAGGTTATCCCGAAAAAATCAAGCTTCCAGCCTCAACCGCTTCAATCACACAAATCTTCTTCTTCGTATTCCACACTCCAGAGCATCAGCCCTTTGCTCTCGGCCGTTGGGCCTGCGGCAGTCCGGTCTTTCGCCTCCAAAATCGCCTGGATCGATTCAGGCGTACGTTTGCCTTCACCGATCTCGATTAAGGTGCCAACGATGATTCGGACCATATGCTGCAGGAATCCGCTCCCCGTGACATAAAAATGGACAATCCCCTGGCCCGTTGTTCCAGGTATTTTTGCTAATGAATCCACCACGATCCGGGCATCATATATCGTACGAACATGGCTTAGCTTCGTGGACTGACGCGAGGCGAACGAAGTGAAGTCGTGGGTACCAACCAAATACGGCAGACTTGCCTGCATAGCATCAACATTGAGTTGTCCGGGATGATGAAACTGATAGTTCCGTTGGAACACGTCCGGGAATCGGTTGGTATTAATGGTGTAGCGGTAGGTTTTCCGCTTGGCCGAATGCCGTGAATGGAAGGTCAGAGGGACCTCCCGAGCCGTCAACACGCGGATATCGGAAGGAAGACGCGCATTAAGCGCCAAACACCAACGTTCCACGGGAATACGCGAATCGGTGTGAAAGTGAAATGGCTGCTGCCTGGCATGCACCCCGGCGTCGGTTCGTCCAGAGCCATGGATTTTCACCGTTTCTCCCGTTAATTGGCGGATGGCTCCCTCAATATGATCCTGAACCGTATTTCCGCCCGGTTGGGTCTGAAAGCCGAAATAGTTGGTTCCGTCATAGCTGACGGTCATCAGCAAGTTGCGCATCGGTCCCTTCCTTTCTCAAGGCCACACATTTTCTCAATAAAAAAACTCTCCGAAAGCTTAGCCGTAAGGCGAGCCGACAGAGAGTTTTACACGCTAGATTGGGGAATCCCCGAATTACGCGCGATCTACCAGTTCCAGATAAACCATAGGAGCAGCGTCGCCGCGGCGAGGTCCCAGCTTCAGGATACGAGTGTATCCGCCTGGACGGCTGGAATAACGAGTTGCCAGTTCGGTGAACAGCTTTTGGATTGCATCCTGTTCGCCATCGATCGATTCGCGACGAACGTAAGCTGCCACTTGACGACGGGCATGCAGGTCACCACGTTTTGCCTTGGTAATCAGCTTCTCAGCGATCGAACGAACTTCTTTCGCCTTCGCTTCCGTCGTTTGGATGCGTTCGTATAAGAACAGGTCGGTTACCAGGTCACGGAACAATGCTTTACGTGCGCTGGAATCGCGGCCCAACTTTTGGTATGCCATGAGTTTTCCCTCCTTCGCTAGAACGATTCAAGTCAACTTATTCTTCAGTGCGCAATCCCAAACCTAACTCTTGGAGCTTCTCTTGAACTTCCTCCAAAGATTTGCGACCAAGGTTACGTACCTTCATCATATCTTCTTCGGTTTTCGTCGTAAGCTCTTGTACCGTATTGATACCGGCACGTTTGAGGCAGTTATAGGAACGAACGGAGAGATCAAGCTCTTCAATCGTCATTTCAAGCACTTTTTCTTTCTTGTCTTCTTCCTTCTCGACCATGATTTCCGCGTCTTTCGCTTCGTCCGTAAGGCCTACGAACAAGAAGAGATGCTCGGTCAAAATTTTCGCGCCGAGGCTTACCGCTTCTTCAGGTCTGATACTGCCATCGGTCCACACTTCAAGCGTAAGCTTGTCGTAGTTGGTCACTTGGCCAACCCGGGTATTCTCTACCACGTAATTGACCCGAGTAATCGGGGTATAGATCGAATCGACGGGAATGACACCGATCGGTTGATCATCTCGTTTATTTCGATCTGCCTGAACGTAACCACGTCCGCGGCCTGCGTAGATGCGCATGTGAAGTCTCGAACCCGGTTCAAGCGTAGCAATATGCAGATCCGTATTCAAAATTTCCACATCGCTGTCCGCACGGATATCTCCTGCCGTAACAACACCTTCGCCTTCTGCATCGATTTCGAGGATCTTCTCCTCATCCGAATGAATTTTCAGCGAGAGTGCTTTCAGGTTCAGGATGATCTCCGTAACGTCCTCCATAACGCCCGGTACGGTCGCGAATTCATGCAGAACTCCATCGATTTGGACCGAGGTTACCGCAGCACCCGGCAGAGAAGAGAGCAAAATCCGGCGAAGCGAGTTGCCCAGTGTGGTGCCATACCCACGTTCAAGTGGTTCTACTACAAATTTCCCATAGGTGCCTTCATCGTTAACTTCTACGGTCTCGATTTTTGGCTTTTCGATTTCTATCACGAAAGTACCCCTCCTTCAAAACGTCGTTCCTTTCAATCTGCCTAAGGTGCTGAAGTTCGTAACGTAGTATGCCTAAACATCCATTGTTCCCAATTGACGCTGGTGTTATACCACGGCTTCAGCGCGGCTTCATTAAACGCGGCGGCGTTTTGGAGGACGGCAGCCGTTATGAGGAATTGGAGTAACGTCTTTGATCATGTTGACTTCAAGGCCTGCCGCTTGCAAGGAGCGGATAGCGGCCTCACGGCCGGCACCAGGGCCTTTAACCATAACCTCAACGGTTTTCATGCCATGTTCCATCGCAGCTTTGGCAGCAGATTCAGCAGCCATTTGCGCAGCAAACGGAGTCGACTTACGGGAACCTTTGAATCCAAGACCGCCGGAGCTCGCCCAGGAAATCGCGTTACCGTGTGGATCCGTAATGGTGACGATCGTGTTATTGAACGTGGAGCGGATATGAGCCACACCAGATTCAATATTTTTCCGGTCACGACGTTTCGTACGTACGACTTTCTTTGGTTTAGCCATTGTCTGTTATCCCCCCTTCTTATTTCTTCTTGTTCGCTACAGTACGACGAGGACCCTTACGAGTACGGGCATTCGTTTTCGTACGTTGTCCGCGAACCGGCAAGCCGCGACGATGACGCACTCCGCGGTAGCAGCCAATTTCGATCAAACGTTTAATATTTAAGGAAATTTCACGACGCAGGTCACCTTCAACCTTGACCGTTTTGTCGATCGTTTCGCGTAGTTTGCTAACCTCATCTTCCGTCAAATCACGAACACGAGTGTCCGGATTGATGCCTGTTGTTTTCAGGATTTTCTGGGAAGTCGTTTTACCGATTCCGAAAATGTAAGTTAAGGCGATCTCAACGCGTTTATCACGTGGCAAATCCACACCAGCAATACGTGCCATTTTACGCTACACCCCCTTCAATTAACCTTGTTTTTGTTTGTGTTTCGGATTTTCGCAAATCACCATGACATTGCCTTTGCGACGAATGACTTTGCATTTTTCGCAAATCGGCTTTACAGAAGGTCTTACCTTCATGCTGATTACCTCCTAAAAGTTTTACAGAAGTAAAACTGGGATCGAAAGCATACGTTCTTATTTTGCGAAAGCAAAAATCCAATCGCACGCATTCTAATCATAAACTACTCTCTGAAACAACTCAACCTGAATATTGTACCACAACTTTACCGTAATGGGTATAGTCTATTTGCGGTAAGTGATCCGGCCTTTCGTCAAATCATATGGCGAAAGCTGAACGACCACTTTGTCTCCCGTCAAAATGCGGATAAAGTGCATCCGCAACTTACCGGAAACGTGAGCGAGAATTTGATGACCATTCTCCAACTCTACTCTAAAGGTTGCATTCGGCAACGGTTCAATGACCGTACCTTCGACTTCAATGACATCTTCTTTAGCCACAGTCAGTCTCCTTTCTCTTCAGCCATAGAATTGGCGGACTTCTGATAAGCAAGAACTGCATGCCGCAGTTTCCCGTTCGTCACCCGTCCGCTTTCCTGCAAACTATGAACAACCTCGCTGCTAACTATGGGCAGTAGTTCAAGATGCTGGGCATTTTTACGTTTGGGTCCATCAAACTTCCGTTTGTTTCCGTCCGCGATCCAGACGAATTTGTCGTCCAGAATCCCGACAATCACATAAATCGCACCGGCATCCCTGCCTTTGAGAACTTTCACCAACTGACCGATTTGCGGCGCTGAGCGCTCTTTCACGTTCATCACCTACGCATCCAGCTTCGTGAAAATTTCCATCCCGTCCGGTGTAACAGCTACCGTATGCTCAAAGTGAGCGCACAACGAGCCATCCACCGTAACCACTGTCCAGTTGTCTTCCAGCGTTTTAACATATCGCTTCCCCATGTTAACCATCGGTTCGATCGCCAGGACCATCCCCGGCTTAAGCCGCGGGCCCCGGTCGGGCAAACCATAATTCGGAATTTGCGGTTCTTCATGTAAGCTCGCGCCAATGCCATGACCCACATATTCCCGAACGACGGAAAAACCGGCAGCTTCGATGAATTGCTGAATTGCATGCGAGATCGTGTACAATCGAACATCCGGTTTAACGAGCGCAAGGCCCGCATACAAGGAACCTTCGGTGACCTCCAAGAGTCGCTTGGCTTCCTCCGAAATTTTACCTACCGGATACGTCCACGCCGAGTCCCCATGGAAACCACGGTACTCCGCGCCGATATCCAATGTAATGATATCGCCTTCGTTCAATTTGCGTTTGCCGGGAAATCCGTGTACCAATTCTTCGTTGACCGAAGCGCAAATGCTGTAAGGAAAACCGTTGTAACCTTTAAAGGACGGCACGGCGCCCTGACTGCGAATGTATTTATCGGCGAGTTGATCGAGTTCTCCCGTCGTAATTCCAGGCTCAATCGCTTGGGCCATGAGCCTGTGCGTTTCCGCGACGATCCGCCCAGCTTCTCGCATAAAGCCTAGTTCCGTTTCGGATTTACAAATGATCATTACACCTAACCTCGCAGTAGTGACACGATTTCCTTCGAAACCGCATCGATTTCCTGTTCACCATCTACCTGACGCAACAGGCCTTTATCTTCATAGAACTTCAGAAGCGGTGCGGTTTTGTTGATATATTCGTCCAAACGAGTTCCTACGCTCTCTTCGTTATCATCCGAGCGTTGGTATAACTCGCCGCCGCATTTATCACAAACACCTTCCTGCCCCGGAGGATTAAAGATCACATGATAAGTGGCGCCGCAGGATTTGCAAATCCGGCGTCCCGTCAGCCGCGCCAGCAGCTTGTTCCGGTCCACTTTCAGGTTGATGACGTGGTCCAGCTTGCGACCCATGCTATCAAGCAGCTCATCCAGCGATTCCGCTTGCGAAAGGGTTCTTGGAAAACCGTCCAATAAGAAACCTTTTTCGCAATCGGGCTGCTGCAAGCGTTCGCGAACGATCCCCACTGTCACATCATCAGGCACGAGCAGTCCCTGATCCATATATTCCTTCGCTTTCATCCCCACAGGTGTTCCCTGTTTGATTGCCAGGCGAAATGCGTCGCCGGTAGAGATATGAGGAATACCGAATTCGTTAACGATTGTCTCGGCTTGTGTTCCTTTTCCTGCTCCGGGAGGCCCCATGAATAGTAGGTTCATGTTTCTCACTCCCTCCAACACTTCTCTACAACAAGAAATAGCTCAGTTAGGTGCCAGGCAAGGACGTTTGCACGTCCTCTGTTCCTGGTACCTACCGACTATTTATTGATAAAACCTTTATAGTGACGTTTGATCAATTGGCCTTCAATCGTCTTCATCGTATCCAGCGCAACGCCGATCACGATGAGGATCGATGTACCGCCGATCAAGACCGTGCTTGGCAACCCTGCGATAGCCCCCAATCCCATAGGGAGAATGGAGATGGCAGCAAGGAAAAGCGCACCGGTCATCGTCAAACGGGTTAACACCCGAGTCAAATAGGTTTCCGTCGCTTTACCAGGACGGATCCCTGGAATGTAGCCGCCGTTTTTCTTCATGTTCTCAGCCATCTGCTGCGGGTTCATCTGCACGAACGTATAGAAGAACGTAAAGCCGATGATCATGATCACATAAAGCACCATCCCAAGCGGACGGTTGGTAGACAAATGGGTCGTAATCCACTGCGCCCAAGCGTGCGTCGACCAGAAGCTGGCGATCACGACCGGGAATTGCAGCAAGGAAACTGCAAAAATGACCGGAATCACGCCGGCAGCGTTGATCTTGAGCGGAATATGCGTATTCTGCCCGCCATACATTTTGTTACCTACCACACGCTTTGCGTATTGGACCGGGATTTTCCGGATCGCTTGTTGTACGTAGATAACACCGATGACGATCAAGATGCACACCAAGAGAATCGCGATGGATTTCACCACATTGATGAAAGGCTGGCCTTCAATGATAAAATCCGATTGCGCAATCGTCGTAATGTGCGTAGGGATGGAGGCAACGATCCCGGCAAAGATAATCAGCGAGATCCCGTTACCAATCCCTCTTTCGGTAATCTGCTCACCTAACCACATCAGGAAAGAAGTACCGGCTGTCAACACGATGGCGATGACGAGATAGTCACCAAAAGTTGCATTCGGCACCATATCCGTATTGTACAAACGGTTAAAACCAATCGACGTAGCAAACGCCTGAATGAGGGCCAAAATGACCGTTCCGTAACGGGTCACTTGGGCCATTTTCTTCTTACCGTGTTCCCCTTGCTTAGCCCATTCCGCAAATTTCGGAATGACGTCCATCGACAAGAGCTGTACGATGATGGAAGCCGTGATATAAGGCATGATCCCGAGGGCAAAGATCGAGAAGTTCTTCAGGGCGCCGCCCGAGAAGGTGTTCAAGAGCCCTAACAAGTTGTTTCCTGCTGCGTTGTTTGTCGCCTCAAAGACCTCTTTATTAACGCCCGGAACCGGAACGAAGGAACCGATCCGGTAAATGAGGAAGATAAACAACGTAAACAAGATGCGGTTGCGAAGGTCTTGAACATGCCATATGTTCTTAATGGTTTTAAACATTAGATCACCTCGGTTTTACCGCCGGCAGCCTCGATTTTCTCTACCGCAGATTGGGAGAACTTATTCGCTTTAACTGTCAGTTTGACAGTAACTTCACCGTTGCCGAGAATCTTGATGCCGCTCTTCGCGTCTTTCACGATTCCTTGTTCAAACAACAGCTCAGGAGTTACTTCCGTATCCGCCGCAAAGTTGTTCAAATCTTCGATGTTCACAATCGCATACTCTTTCCGCGTCGGATTGATGAACCCGCGTTTTGGCAAGCGACGATACAGCGGGTTTTGACCGCCTTCGAAGCCCGGACGCACACCACCGCCGGAACGAGCGTTTTGACCTTTGTGACCGCGAGTAGATGTTTTACCCATACCGCTGCCTGTACCGCGGCCGACACGTTTGCGCGTGTGGCGGGAACCAGGAGCTGGGGAAAGCTCATGTAACTTCATCGTTCGTTGCACCTCCTTATTTATTGTTGGCAATTAATAAGCTTACGCTATCCTTAGCCTTCGATTTCTTTAACCGAAACCAGGTGGCTCACTTGATTCACCATGCCGCGAATGGCTGGGTTATCGTTGTGAACAACGGATTGGTTAATTTTGCGAAGACCCAAGGTTTTCACGGTAGTACGTTGGTTCTCCGGACGACCGATCAAACTACGCACGAGGGTAATTTGCAGTTTAGCCATGAGATTCCCTCCTTAACCGAGAAGTTCTTCGACGGTTTTACCGCGCAATTTCGCAACATCCTCAGCACGTTTCAGACGGGACAAGCCCTCCAAAGTCGCGTTGACCATGTTGATGGAATTCGAAGAACCCAAAGATTTAGTCAAAATGTCGCCTACGCCAGCCAGTTCAAGAACCGCACGAACTGGACCGCCGGCGATAACCCCGGTACCTTCGGATGCCGGTTTCAACAGAACGCGGCCAGCTCCGAAATGCCCGATTACTTGGTGAGGGATCGTAGTACCTACGAGCGGAACATGCACAAGATTTTTCTTCGCATCTTCAATGCCTTTACGGATCGCGTCAGGTACTTCGCCTGCCTTACCGATCCCAGCGCCAACCCAGCCTTTGCCGTCGCCGACAACCACGAGTGCACTGAAGCTGAAACGGCGTCCGCCTTTAACTACTTTAGCTACGCGGTTAATGTTTACAACTCTTTCTGTCAGTTCTAAAGTGTTCGGATCTACACGCAAGTCGTTAACCTCCTTTTAGTGATGATTTTTAGAATTCCAGGCCTGCTTCGCGGGCTGCGTCAGCCAGCGCCTGAATCCGTCCATGGTACAGATATCCTCCACGGTCAAAAACAACGCTCTTGTATCCTTTCGCTTGTGCGCGTTTTGCGATCAATTCGCCCACTTTACGAGCGGATTCCACGTTGCCGCCGTTACCGATCGAACCGCTCAGTTCTTTATCGACCGTCGATGCGCTAGCCACCGTTACGCCTGCTACGTCGTCGATCAGTTGAGCGTAGATATGTTTGGAAGAACGGTATACGTTCAGTCTTGGACGAACTGCCGTTCCTTGGACTTTCTTACGTACACGCAGATGTCTTTTCAGACGTGCTTTGTTCTTATCAGCTTTTGTAATCATGACTTCCATTTCACTCCCTTCGGTTTACCGCTATCGGACATTTCGTTTCAAGACGCCAGAAGGCTAGGCACGTTAAGAAGAAACTTATTTCTTCTTACCGGCTTTACCTTCCTTGCGAATAATGCGTTCGCCTTCATACTTGATCCCTTTGCCTTTATATGGCTCAGGCTCACGGACAGAACGAATTTTAGCGGCATATTCGCCTACGCGTTCTTTATTGATCCCTTTAACGATGATCTTCGTATTCGAAGGTACTTCGAATTCGATGCCCTCTTCCGGCGTAATTTCTACCGGATGGGAGTAACCAACGTTCAGAACCAGTTTTTTGCCGGACAAGCTTGCGCGGTAACCGACACCAACCAGCTCGAGCGATTTGGAGAAACCTTCCGTTACCCCGCTGACCATGTTGCTGACAACGGAACGGGTCGTGCCATGCAGGGAACGATGTAATTTATTGTCAGAAGGACGTTCAACGGTAATGACGTTACCTTCAACCGTTACCTTGATGTCCTTGTGAAGCTCACGAGTCAAAGTACCTTTCGGACCTTTAACTGTAATGACGCTATTATCAAGTGTGACATCCACACCACTTGGTACTGTGATTGGTTTGCGACCAATACGAGACATGTATTGCACCTCCTTGTTATAAGACGTAAATTACCAAACGTAGCAGAGGACTTCGCCGCCGGCTTTGGACTGACGAGCTTCCTTGTCAGTCATGACACCTTTGGAAGTGGAGATAATCGCGATACCCAAGCCGCCGAGGACACGAGGAATTTCATTGCTTTTCGTGTACACGCGAAGGCCTGGTTTACTGATTCTCTTAAGTCCAGAGATAACGCGTTCGTTGTTCGGGCCGTATTTCAGGAAAATACGGATGATCCCTTGTTTGTTATCATCGATATATTCAGCGTCACGGATGAAACCTTCACGCTTCAGGATCTCAGCGATTTGTTTCTTGATCGTGGACGCAGGCAGTTCAACCGTCTCGTGACGCACCGTGTTGGCGTTACGAATACGAGTAAGCATATCTGCAATTGGATCTGACATAGTCATACGTGTAAACCTCCTTCCCGTTGTTGATTAATTACCAGCTTGCTTTTTTCACGCCAGGAATCTGGCCTTTATAAGCTAATTCACGGAAGCAAATTCTGCAAATTTTGTACTTTTGCAATACCGAATGTGGGCGACCACAACGTTCACACCGGGTGTAAGCCCGAACTTTGAATTTAGGTGTACGTTGTTGTTTAACTTTCATCGAAGTTTTAGCCACTTAGCCTGACACCTCCTAAATAATTTTCGGAGAAAATGGACGGATTACTTAGCAAACGGCATGCCGAGCCCGCTCAAGAGCTCGCGGGATTCTTCGTCGGTTTTCGCCGTCGTTACGATGACGATATCCATACCGCGTACTTTATCCACTTGATCGTATTCGATCTCAGGGAAGATCAGTTGCTCTTTCAGGCCCAGCGTATAGTTACCGCGACCGTCAAATGCTTTCGTCGATACACCGTGGAAGTCACGGACACGCGGAAGCGTTACGTTAAACAGTTTGTCAAGGAAATGATACATGCGGTCTCCGCGAAGAGTTACCTTCACACCGATCGGCATGTTCTCACGCAGTTTGAAACCAGCGATAGATTTCTTTGCGCGGGTGATAACCGGCTTTTGACCAGCGATCAGCTGCATATCGTTTACTGCGGAATCAAGTACCTTCGAGTTCGCTACAGCGTCACCAACACCCATGTTGATAACCACTTTCTCGATCTTCGGCACTTGCATTACGGTTGTATAGTTGAATTTTTGAATCAAAGCAGGTGTTACTTCGTTCAAAAAGCGTTCTTTCAATCTTGCTGCCATGAATCATGGACCTCCTTTCTTAACGTTTCTCGATTAGTCGATTACTTCTCCGGATCTCTTCGCTACGCGAACTTTTTTGCCGTTGTCCAATACTTTGTAACCGATACGGGTTACTTTTCCGCTCTTCGGATCAACGTGCATAACGTTCGAAACGTGAATCGGAGCTTCCTTCTCGATGATGCCGCCTTGTGGGTTCAGTTGGTTTGGTTTTTGATGTTTCTTAACCATGTTCACGCCTTCCACAAGCACGCGGTTTTCACGAGGATATGCGGCGATGACGCGGCCTTTTTTGCCTTTGTCTTTACCGGAAATCACGATAACCGTGTCGTCCTTTTTGACGTGCAGCTTATTGTTATGAGATTCAAGAATCTTCTTCAGTCTAGGCACTTGGTTTACACCTCCTGTTAAATCGGGCTCCCCGTTGGCTTATGGGGTGTTCTTAGATAACTTCCGGAGCCAAGGAAACGATCTTCATAAAGTCCTTGTCGCGAAGTTCACGGGCAACAGGTCCGAAGATACGCGTTCCGCGTGGGCTCTTATCTTCTTTAACAACAACTGCTGCGTTTTCGTCGAATGCGATGTAGGAACCGTCTTTACGACGAACCGAACGTTTCGTACGAACGACTACCGCTCTAACTACATCACCTTTTTTGACAACGCCGCCTGGTGTTGCTTGTTTGACGGAGCAAACGATCAGATCTCCGATTTGTGCCGTACGACGACCCGTACCACCCAAAACGCGGATACACATCAGTTCCTTCGCGCCGGAGTTGTCAGCAACCTGCAAACGTGTAAATGGTTGAATCATGGATATTTCCTCCTTTCGGTCTAAGCTACCGTGCTATTAAATGATAACCGCTTCTTCAACGACTTCAACGAGTCTCCAGCGTTTGTCTTTGGACAGCGGGCGAGTTTCGGCGATTTTAACGATGTCACCGATTTTCGCGGTGTTGTTCTCATCATGCGCTTTAAATTTCTTCGTGTATTTAATGCGCTTATGGTACAAGTCATGCTTCTTGTAAGTTTCAACAGCTACAACGATCGTTTTGTCCATCTTGTCGCTGACAACTTTACCAATTTGCACTTTACGGCTGTTACGTTCGCTCATGGTTTGCCTCCTTCCTGGACTTAGGCGCTTTGCTAGATTCGCTCAGCGCTTCTTAACTAGTAATCCCAAGTTCTCTTTCACGGATAACGGTTTTAGCACGAGCTATTTCCTTACGCACATCACGGATCCGAGTCGGATTATCGAGTTGGCCGGTAGCCAACTGAAAACGGAGGTTAAAGAGTTCTTCTTTAAAACCTGCGATTTTTTGTTCGATTTCTGCAGTGGTTAAGTTGCGAAGTTCATTAGCTTTCATTTGCTTCACCACCCAATTCTTCACGTTTCACAAACTTCGTTTTGATCGGCAGTTTGTGGGCAGCAAGACGCATAGCTTCGCGTGCAACTTCCTCCGATACCCCGGCAAGCTCAAACATGATTTTGCCCGGCTTCACAACTGCGACCCATTTTTCGACGTTACCTTTACCGCTACCCATCCGGACTTCAAGAGGCTTCTGAGTAATCGGCTTGTCAGGGAAAATCTTAATCCATACTTTACCGCCACGTTTGATGTAACGAGTCATCGCGATACGCGCTGCTTCGATTTGACGGTTTGTGATCCAAGACGGCTCCAGAGCCTGCAGGCCGTATTCACCGAAGTTCAGTTCGGTGCCGCCTTTTGCTTGGCCTCTCATATTCCCGCGTTGTTGCTTGCGGTGTTTTACGCGTTTTGGTACCAACATGATTAGTTGCCTCCTTCCTGAGCAGCTTGTTGTTTCTTAGCCGTAGGAAGAACCTCTCCACGATAAATCCATACTTTTACGCCGATGCGGCCATAAGTCGTATGCGCTTCTGCCGTACCGTAATCGATGTCGGCGCGGAGCGTATGAAGTGGAACAGTTCCTTCACTGTAGCCTTCCGTACGAGCAATTTCAGCACCGCCGAGACGACCGCTGACTGCCGTTTTAATCCCTTTCGCTCCCGAACGCATTGTTCTTTGAATTGCTTGTTTCAGCGCACGACGGAAAGAAACGCGACGTTCCAATTGTTGTGCGATGCTTTCAGCAACCAAGATTGCGTCAAGATCAGGGTGTTTGATTTCAGAAATGTTGATGTGAACCTTTTTGCCGCCTGCAATTTTCGTAATTTCACCGCGCAGGTTTTCAACTTCCGAACCGCCTTTACCGATAACCATGCCCGGTTTAGCAGTGTGGATCGTAACGTTCACACGATTTGCCGCTCTCTCGATCTCAATCCGAGATACCGCGGAGTCTTTCAGTTTATTTTTCAGGTGTTCACGAATTTTTACGTCTTCCAGCAAAAGATCACCGAAATCTTTGCCTGCGTACCATTTGGATTCCCAATCACGGATAATCCCTACTCGTAATCCGACCGGATTTACCTTTTGGCCCACACGTTTTCCCTCCTTATTTTTCGGATACCACCAAAGTAATGTGGCTGGTGCGTTTGTTGATCCGGCTAGCACGTCCCATTGCCCGCGGACGGAAACGTTTCATCGTCGGGCCTTGGTTAACGTAGGCTTGCGTAATCACCAATTTATTTACATCCATAGAATAGTTATGTTCAGCATTGGCAATCGCCGAGTTCAACAGCTTCTCCACGATCGGGGATGCTGCTTTTGGCGTATGGCGCAGAATTGCAATCGCGTCGCCAACTTGCTTACCGCGGATCAGATCAACCACGAGTTGAGCTTTGCGGGGAGCAATACGAATCGATCTTGCATGTGCTTTAGCTTCCATGTAGTATTACCTCCTCTCAAACGAAGAACTTATCGTTATTAACGTCTCGTTTTCTTATCGTCATCCGTATGACCTTTGTAGGTCCGGGTTGGAGCAAATTCGCCCAGTTTATGTCCGACCATATCCTCGGTTACGTACACCGGCACGTGCTTGCGGCCGTCATAGACACCAAACGTATGACCAATAAATTGCGGATAGATCGTGGAGCGACGGGACCAAGTTTTGATCACGACCTTCTTGTTCGAAGCGCTCGCTTCTTCCACTTTCTTAAGCAGGTACCCGTCGACAAAAGGGCCCTTTTTCAGACTGCGACTCATTCATTTATCCTCCCTTCACAATGCGCTGCAAGTTACGCTTCGTTCATGCCGCGAAGTGATCCGCAAGATGCGGATTACTTCGTGCGACGGCGAACGATATATTTATCAGAAGCTTTGCCTTTTTTACGCGTTTTGTAACCAAGGGTCGGTTTGCCCCAAGGAGACAACGGAGATTTACGGCCGATCGGAGCGCGACCTTCACCACCACCGTGTGGGTGATCGTTCGGGTTCATGACGACACCGCGGACTTCTGGACGTTTGCCCAGCCAGCGGCTGCGTCCGGCTTTACCGATTTTCACGAGCTCGTGGTCACCGTTACCTACGGAACCGATGGTTGCGCGGCAAACTTTCAGAACTTTACGAACTTCGCCGGAAGACAGGCGGATCGTTACGTATTTATCCTCTTTACCGAGCAATTGAGCTTCTGTACCAGCTGCACGAACAAGTTGTCCGCCTTTGCCTGGTTTCAGCTCGATGTTGTGGATCACGGTACCTACCGGGATATTCTCCAGCGGCAATGCGTTACCGATTTTGATGTCGGAACCTGCGCCAGATTCGATCACATCGCCCACTTTCAAACCTTTAGGAGCGATGATATAGCGTTTCTCACCATCGGCATAGTGGATCAAAGCGATGTTCGAAGTCCGGTTTGGATCGTATTCGATCGTAGCAACGCGGCCTGGAATTCCATCTTTGTTCCGTTTGAAGTCGATGATCCGATATTTACGTTTATGTCCGCCGCCATGGTGACGAACAGTGATTTTACCTTGGTTGTTGCGGCCGGCCGTTTTGCTCAGCGGCGCAAGCAAAGATTTCTCCGGCTGATCCGTCGTAATTTCTTCGAAGGTCGACACGCTCATCGCACGTCTAGCCGGGGAAGTCGGTTTGTACTTTTTGATTGGCACGAGATTTCCCTCCTTACTTTAAGCGATTTTATACCGATTCAAAAAATTGGAGCGGCTTGCTTTCAGGTGTTAATGTAACAAACGCTTTTTTCCATTCTGGAGTGTATCCGGAGTAGCGTCCGTAACGTTTCAACTTCCCGGGAACACGCAGGGTGTTTACGTTCTTCACCTTCACGCCGAAAATCGACTCAACTGCTTGTTTGATTTCCGTTTTGTTCGCGCGAATGTCTACTTCAAAGACATATTTCAGGTCGTTCATATATTCCGTGGAACGTTCCGTAATCACCGGGCGTTTGATAATATCGCGAGGATCCTTCATTACGCGAGCACCTCCTCTACCTTCTGAACTGCTTCTTTCGTAATGATCAGTTTGTCGTGCGTCAGCACGTCAAGAACATTAATGCCGTCTGCTGCCACGAACTTCACGCCTGGAATGTTACGAGCGGAAAGCGCAATGTTGTCGTCATAGTTAGGAGCTACAACCAGAGCTTTACGTTCCACTTTCAGGTTATTCAAGATCGCTGCAAATTCTTTCGTTTTTGGAGCATTCATCGCAAGGGCATCCAATACGATGATGTCCTGATCGATCACTTTCGACGAAAGCGCCGATTTGATCGCCAAACGACGAACTTTCTTAGGCAGTTTATAGGAATAGCTGCGCGGAGTTGGTCCGAATACCGTACCGCCGCCTTTCCATTGAGGAGCGCGGATCGAACCTTGGCGTGCACGACCTGTACCTTTTTGTTTCCAAGGTTTACGGCCGCCGCCACGAACTTCGGAGCGTCCTTTAACTTTGTGCGTACCGAAACGCAGGGAAGCACGTTGCATCACTACAGCTTCATGAAGAACATGCGTGTTCGGCTCAATTCCGAATACGGCATCGTTCAATTCTACTTCGCCCACTTGGCTACCGCTAATATTGAAAAGTGCTACTTTTGGCATTTGTTGTTCCTCCTTTCCTGAGGGTTAATTATTTCTTAGTAGTTTGTTTTACTTTAACGAAGCTGTTTTTCGGTCCAGGAATGGAACCTTTCACGAGCAAGACATTGCGTTCTGCATCGACTTTAACAACTTCAAGGTTTTGAATCGTTACAGTTTCATGTCCCATATGTCCAGGCAGGTTTTTACCTTTAAATACGCGGTTTGCTGCGATGGAACCCATGGAACCAGGTCTACGATGGTAACGGGAACCGTGAGCCATCGGGCCGCGGCTTTGTCCCCAGCGTTTGATTACGCCTTGGAACCCTTTACCTTTCGAAATACCTGTTACGTCAACAAATTCGCCTTCAGCAAAAATATCGACTTTGACCTCTTGGCCAACCTCGTATCCTGCCAAATCAACACCGCGAATTTCGCGAACGTAGCGCTTAGGCGTTGTGCCTGCTTTCTTTGCATGCCCAACTTCCGGCTTGTTAGCTCTAGCTTCCTTCTTATCGGAGTAGCCAAGCTGAATCGCTTCGTAACCGTCGTTCTCCAGGTCTTTCTTCTGCAGAACTACGTTAGAGCTAGCCTCAATAACCGTTACAGGAATGACATTCCCTTCCGGAGTAAACACTTGAGTCATACCAAGTTTCTTCCCTAAGATACCTTTCATGTTGACACCTCTTTTCCTTTCCTGGTTACCTTACAATAGTAGGTATTACAATTTAATTTCGATATCTACACCGGACGGCAGGTCCAAGCGCATCAAGGCATCCACAGTTTGTGGAGTCGGGTTCACAATGTCGATCAGACGCTTATGCGTACGTTGTTCGAATTGTTCCCGGGAATCCTTGTACTTGTGCACCGCACGGAGAATAGTAATCACTTGTTTCTCAGTTGGCAACGGGATCGGCCCGGATACGCCTGCACCCGAACGTTTTGCCGTTTCAACGATTTTCTCTGCGGATTGATCAAGAATTCTGTGGTCGTAAGCTTTCAAACGAATACGAATTTTTTGCTTTGCCATTTTAGTCCCTCCTTCTATCGCCCAATTTAGTATCGGACATACTCCGTGGAAATTTTCTGGCCACCCTCCCATGGCAAAGGGGCCGGGTGTGTCAGTAACCTCCCACATCATCGCAACGTCACAGAACAACATTCACTATTATATAGAAAAGGTAGGCGGAATGCAAGTATAATTCGCAAATTTTCATTCCCTAAATAAAGTAAAAGAGCTGCACTCCGAAATCGGAGAGCAGCTCCTTCTATCAGGCGGTTAAGCCTTCTTATTTGTTGATGGAAACAACGGCACCGGATCCAACTGTACGGCCGCCTTCACGGATGGAGAAGCGAGTTCCTTCTTCGATCGCGATCGGGGAGATCAGTTGAACGGTAACTTCGATGTTGTCGCCAGGCATAACCATTTCAGTTCCTTCTGGCAGGTTGATGATGCCAGTTACGTCCGTTGTACGGAAGTAGAACTGAGGACGGTAGCCGGAGAAGAACGGCTTATGGCGTCCGCCTTCTTCTTTCGTCAATACGTATACTTGAGCGGTGAACTCAGTATGCGGGTTAACGGTAGCTGGTTTAGCCAATACTTGACCGCGTTCGATTTCTTTACGGTCAATACCGCGAAGCAGAGCACCGATGTTGTCGCCCGCTTGAGCGGAGTCGAGCAACTTACGGAACATTTCAACGCCGGTAACGACGGATTTTTTCGTTTCTTCAACGATACCCACGATTTCAACTTCGTCGCCGACTTTAACCGTACCGCGTTCTACACGGCCAGTAGCAACTGTACCGCGGCCAGTGATCGAGAATACGTCCTCGACAGGCATCAGGAACGGTTTGTCGATTGGGCGCTCAGGCAGCGGAATGTACTCGTCGATCACTTCGAACATTTCGATGATCTTTTGAGCCCATTCGCCTTCTGGGTTTTGCAGAGCTTCACGAGCGGAACCGCGGATGATTGGAGTGTCGTCGCCTGGGAACTCGTATTCGTTCAGCAGGTCGCGAACTTCCATTTCAACCAGTTCAAGCAACTCTTCGTCTTCAACCATGTCGCATTTGTTCAAGAATACAACGATGTAAGGAACACCTACGTTACGGGACAGCAGGATGTGTTCGCGAGTTTGCGGCATTGGGCCGTCAGCTGCGGATACAACCAGGATAGCGCCGTCCATTTGAGCAGCACCGGTGATCATGTTTTTAACATAGTCGGCGTGCCCTGGGCAGTCAACGTGTGCGTAGTGGCGGTTGTTCGTTTCGTACTCAACGTGTGCCGTCGAGATTGTGATACCGCGTTCGCGTTCTTCTGGAGCTTTGTCGATTTGGTCGAAAGCTACGGCTGCACCGCCGTATTTTTTGGACAATACAGTCGTGATGGCCGCAGTCAGAGTTGTTTTACCATGGTCGACGTGACCAATCGTACCGATATTAACGTGCGGTTTTGTACGTTCGTATTTAGCCTTTGCCATTTTAAACAGTTCCTCCTTAAAATATGGATTGTTATGTGTGACCGATCAAAGGAGCATGCCCTTCGATCGGCAAATACATTAAATTATTCGGCCCCTTTATGCTTGGACACGATTTCTTCAGCGATGTTCTTCGGAACTTCTTCATAGTGGGAGAGTTCCATCGAGAACACGCCGCGTCCTTGTGTGCCGGAGCGAAGGGTCGTCGAGTAACCGAACATTTCGGAGAGAGGCACTTTCGCACGGATAATTTGCGCACCACCACGGGAATCCATACCTTCGATACGGCCACGGCGAGAGTTCAGCATACCCATAACGTCACCCATGTACTCCTCAGGTACCGTTACTTCAACTTTCATGATTGGCTCAAGCAGAACAGGTTGACATTTGTCTTTAGCTGCTTTCAGAGCCATCGAACCAGCGATCTTAAACGCCATTTCACTGGAGTCGACGTCATGGTAGGAACCATCGACGATCGTCGCTTTTACGTCAACAACCGGGAAGCCAGCAAGAACACCGTTCTGCATTGCTTCTTCGATACCTTGTTGAGCAGGTCCGATGTATTCTTTAGGAACAGCACCGCCGACGATTCTGCTGTCGAATTGGTTACCTGTACCTGGTTCGAGCGGTTCAAATTCAACCCAGACGTGACCGTATTGACCACGACCACCGGACTGACGTACGAACTTACCTTCAACGCGAGCCGGAACACGGAACGTTTCACGATAAGCAACCTGAGGTTTACCTACGTTCGTTTCTACTTTGAATTCACGGCGCATCCGATCGATGATGATATCCAGGTGAAGCTCACCCATACCTGCAAGGATCGTTTGTCCCGTTTCTTCATCTGTATGCGCACGAAGCGTTGGGTCTTCTTCCGTCAGTTTTGCAAGTGCAACGCCCATTTTGTCTTGGTCGGCTTTCGTCTTCGGTTCAACCGCGATTTCGATAACCGGCTCTGGGAAGTTCATCGATTCAAGAATAACCGGTGCCTTCTCATCACACAGTGTATCACCTGTACCGGTGTCTTTCAAACCTACAGCTGCAGCAATGTCACCAGCGTATACTTCGTTGATTTCTTGACGGTGGTTCGCATGCATTTGCAGGATCCGGCCGATCCGTTCGCGTTTACCTTTCGTTGCATTCAGCACGTAGGAACCGGATTGCAAAATACCGGAGTATACGCGGAAGAACGTCAGTTTACCCACGTAAGGGTCGGTCATGATTTTAAATGCCAGTGCCGCGAACGGCTCTTCGTCAGAAGAGTGACGTTCTACTTCTGTACCATCTTCCAGATGACCTTTGATGCTTGGTACATCAACTGGGGATGGCAAGTAATCGATGACGGCATCCAGCATCAGCTGAACCCCTTTGTTACGGTAGGAAGAACCGCAGATAACCGGGAAGATTTTAACTTCACAAACGCCCTTACGAAGCGCTGCTTTCAGTTCTTCAACGGTGATTTCCTCGCCTTCGAGGTATTTCATCGTCAAGTCTTCGTCCAGTTCAGCAACCTTCTCTACCAATTCCGCACGAAGTTCTTCAACTTGTGCAGCATATTCAGCAGGAATTTCTACTTCATCGATTTGTTGTCCCAGATCGTCTCTGTAGATATACGCTTTTTGAGAGATGATGTCGATAATCCCGACAAAATCATTTTCCGCACCGATTGGCAGTTGGATAGCCACTGCATTCGCTTGCAGACGATCGCGCATATCTTTAACGACGTTCAGGAAATCCGCACCGATGATATCCATTTTGTTGACGTAGGCAATCCGAGGAACACCATAGCGGTCAGCCTGTCTCCAAACGGTTTCAGACTGCGGCTCAACGCCTTCCTTCGCACTGAACACGCCTACAGCCCCGTCCAATACACGCAGGGAACGTTCGACTTCAACCGTGAAGTCGACGTGTCCCGGGGTATCGATGATATTTACGCGGTGACCTTTCCATTGAGCGGTCGTCGCTGCGGATGTAATCGTGATTCCGCGCTCTTGTTCTTGTTCCATCCAGTCCATCGTTGCCGCACCCTCGTGAACTTCCCCGATTTTGTGCGTACGGCCTGTGTAGAACAAGATCCGTTCCGTCGTGGTTGTCTTACCGGCGTCAATATGCGCCATGATCCCGATATTACGTGTATTTTTCAAGGAGAACTCTCTTGCCATGAATCTGTCTCCCTTCAAAATATAAATTTTGAAATACGGGCGTTATCCTACCAACGGTAGTGCGCGAACGCTTTGTTCGCTTCCGCCATTTTATGCGTATCTTCACGTTTCTTAACGGAAGCGCCTGTGTTGTTGGATGCGTCGATGATCTCGGCAGCCAAACGCTCTTCCATCGTCTTCTCACCGCGAGTGCGGGAGTAGTTTACGAGCCAACGTAATCCCAAGGATGTACGTCTCTCAGGTTTAACCTCAATCGGAACCTGGTAGTTTGCACCGCCGACACGACGAGCTTTAACTTCCAGTACAGGCATAATATTTTTGATCGCTGCTTCAAATACTTCCATTGGGTCATTCCCCGTACGTTCACGGATGATGTCGAACGCATTGTAAAGGATGCTTTGAGCAACGCCGCGTTTACCGTCGAGCATGATGCGGTTGATCAAGCGAGTAACCAATTTGCTGTTATACACTGGATCTGGCAACACGTCTCTCTTAGCAACTGGACCTTTGCGTGGCATAGTTTGTTATCCCCCTTTCAGTAAAAATTCAATCCTAGTAGTAGTTGTTCAAAAACCGTCTTTTGATCACCATGCACATCATGATGCTGGTTCGACTTCGAATCTTGAAATCAGCCGGACCTTCCGTTGCTCACGTAGAACTGTCTACGCTCCGCTACTCAGTCCCTAGCTTCATCCAACCTCCTCGGTGCTGAAAACCCGATTTTTGAACTCCCATTTAAAATTCCAAGCGATCTTATTTCTTCGCTTTTGGACGTTTCGCGCCGTATTTGGAACGAGCTTGCATCCGGTTGTTAACCCCAGCCGTATCCAATGCTCCGCGCACGATATGGTAACGGACACCCGGAAGGTCTTTGACCCGGCCGCCGCGAATCAGTACAACGCTGTGCTCTTGCAGGTTGTGTCCGATACCCGGAATGTAAGCCGTCACCTCTACACGGTTCGTCAAGCGAACACGGGCATATTTACGAAGCGCGGAGTTCGGTTTCTTCGGAGTCATCGTACCTACACGAGTGCAGACGCCGCGTTTTTGCGGAGAGCTCAAATCCGTAGCTTCGCGTTTCAGAGCGTTAAACCCTCTTTGCAGCGCTGGCGATTTGGATTTGTACACCTTATCTTGGCGTCCTTTACGTACTAATTGGTTAATTGTTGGCATGTTGTTGCCACCCCCTTCCTCAGAGTTCAAATCCATTTACAAACCACTTGTTTAAGCCCACAGACCCAGGCGGCTCATAAAAGAACAAAGGAAATGTTTTTGCCAAAGAGTCCTCCTCATTAGCAAAAACATTTTCGATCAACTATGACTTTACGATCACAGCCATCGCCGCTCCTACTTCAATCCCACAAGCCTTGCCGAGATTCGCCATCGTATCTACAAAGGTGACTTTCACGGCATGTTGGTTGCATAAGGCGACGATCCTTGACGTAAGGCGTGGATCTGCATTCTCAGCAACATAAACTTCCTCGGCCCGTCCAAGTTCAACCATTCGCATGGTCTGCTTGGTGCCGACCTTAATTGGTGCGTCCCGTAGTCCTTTATCATTAGACATCATAACGTCCTCCAAAGCACAGGGTTATCCGTACTCACGCACTATGATATAGTATCACTCCGCTATAGTAGGTGTCAAGCGAAATATTCAGCGGAATTTTCATAGAAAAAACAAGTCCGGCGCGCCCCGGATCAAACTCGCTTCAGGGTCGCGCCGGCTTATCTTCACCTTCGTCGTTATTCGATCGAAACAGGCTCCAAGCTTTCTTCCGTAACTTCGTCTTGTTCCGGCTCTTCGAATTGAATGTTGCGGTAGCGACTCATGCCGGTACCGGCCGGAATCAGCTTACCGATGATGACATTCTCTTTCAAGCCGAGCAGCTTGTCGACTTTGCCTTTGATCGCAGCGTCGGTAAGCACCCGCGTTGTTTCCTGGAAGGAAGCGGCGGACAAGAAGGAGTCGGTTTCCAGCGACGCTTTCGTAATCCCGAGCAGGACCGGTTTAGCCACTGCCGGCTCTTTGCCAGACAGAATCGCTTCTTTGTTGGCAGTTTCATACTCATGCAAGTCGACGAAAGACCCTGGCAGAAGCGGTGTATCGCCGGCATCCACGATCCGGATCTTGCGCAGCATTTGACGAATCATAACCTCAACGTGCTTGTCGTTGATTTCTACGCCTTGGTTCCGGTATACGCGTTGTACTTCCTGCAAAATATAGTTCTGTACGCCGCGAATCCCTTTGATGCGCAAAATTTCTTTCGGGTCGATGGAACCATCCGTCAGTTCGTCGCCGGCCTCGATCTCGTCGCCTTCGCTGACGCGCAGACGAGAACCGTAAGTAACGGAGTATACTTTCGTTTCCGCTTCGCCTTGAACCTCGATTTCGCGACGGTCCTTCGCTTCGCGGATTTCTTTGATCACGCCGTCAATCTCACTGATCGTTGCTTGACCTTTCGGATTCCGAGCTTCGAACAGCTCCTGAATCCGCGGAAGACCTTGGGTAATATCGTCACCCGCAACGCCCCCGGTATGGAACGTACGCATGGTGAGCTGGGTCCCTGGTTCACCGATCGATTGAGCCGCGATGATGCCGACAGCTTCCCCGATCTCCACGTGTTTCCCAGTAGCCAGGTTACGTCCGTAGCACTTCTTGCACACGCCGTGACGAGCGCGGCAGCTGAGCACGGAGCGGATTTGCAGCTTCGTAATTCCCGCGTTGACGATTTCATGCGCTTTGTCGGAATCGATCAGCTCGTTCCGGTGAATGATGATCTCGCCGGTTTCCGGATGGCGCACCGTTTCGAACGAGTAACGGCCTTCAATCCGGTCGTACAGATTTTCGATCACTTCTTTACCGTCTTGGATAACGCCAACGGTAAAGCCTTTATCCGTACCGCAATCCTCTTCGCGTACGATGACGTCTTGCGCCACGTCGACGAGACGACGGGTCAAGTAACCGGAGTCCGCAGTCCGCAACGCGGTATCCGCCAGACCTTTCCGGGCACCGTGCGTCGAAATAAAGTATTCCAAGACCGTGAGGCCTTCGCGGAAGTTCGATTTGATCGGCAATTCGATGATCCGGCCCGCCGGGTTCGCCATCAGGCCGCGCATACCGCCCAGCTGGGTGATCTGCGATTTGTTACCCCGCGCTTTAGAGTCGACCATCATCATGATGGAATTGTAGCGATCCATCGACTTCATCAGGATGTCGGTAATTTGATCCTTACACTTGGACCAGATATCGATAACGCGGTCGTAACGCTCTTCGTTGGTGATCAGACCGCGGCGGTATTGGTTGGTAACAACCCGTACCTTCTCCTCGGATTCGCGAAGGATTTCTTGCTTTTCCTTCGGAACAATAACGTCCGCCACCGCAATACTTACGCCGGCACGCGTGGAGTAAGTAAAGCCGGTTTGCTTGATTCTGTCCAGAATAACGGAGGTTTCCGTCGTTTGGTAGATTTCGAAGCAGCGGCCGATGATTTCGCCGAGGTATTCTTTGCCCACACCGCCTGGTTGCGGTGCAGCCATGATCCGTTCCACAACATTGGCGCCCTTCTCATAAATAAAGTAATGATCCGGAGTGCCTTGGAACAGGTTCGCACGTGTTGGTTCATTAATATATGGGAAGCTGGCCGGGAAAATCTCGTTGAAAATAATTTTACCAACGGTCGTAATCAGCAAAGCGTTTTGCTGTGCTTCCGTAAAGCTGGTTTTGCCCAGCGCTTTCGCCGGAATGGCTACCCGTGCATGCAACGAAGCGGTGCCGCGTTGATAAGCCGATACGGCTTCATTAACCGAAGACAGGATCATACCGGTACCTTTGGCTTCCTTGTTATCCATGGTCAGATAGTAGGAGCCGAGGACCATATCCTGCGAAGGCGTAACGACCGGTTTACCGTCTTTCGGGTTCAGGATGTTACCGGACGCCAGCATCAGGATGCGGGCTTCCGCCTGAGCTTCCGCGGACAACGGTACGTGCACGGCCATCTGGTCACCGTCGAAGTCAGCGTTGTACGCCGTACATACGAGCGGATGCAGACGGATAGCGCGGCCTTCCACCAGGATCGGTTCGAACGCCTGGATCCCGAGACGGTGAAGCGTAGGAGCACGGTTCAACAGAACCGGATGCTCTTTAATAACTTCCTCGAGCACGTCCCAAACTTCCGGACTCACGCGTTCTACTTTGCGTTTTGCACTCTTAATGTTATGTGCCAGACCTTTGTTCACCAACTCTTTCATGACGAAAGGCTTGAACAGCTCCAGCGCCATTTCTTTCGGCAAACCGCATTGGTACATTTTCAAGTACGGACCTACGACGATAACAGAACGACCGGAGTAGTCAACCCGTTTACCGAGCAGGTTCTGCCGGAAACGACCTTGTTTCCCTTTGAGCATGTGGCTCAAAGATTTCAACGGACGGTTGCCCGGACCCGTAACAGGACGGCCGCGGCGACCGTTGTCGATCAAGGCGTCAACGGCTTCTTGCAGCATCCGTTTCTCGTTCTGTACGATGATGTCCGGCGCGCCAAGGTCAAGCAGACGTTTCAACCGGTTGTTCCGGTTGATGACGCGGCGGTACAGATCGTTCAAGTCGGACGTCGCAAAACGGCCGCCATCGAGTTGAACCATCGGACGCAGCTCCGGCGGAATGACCGGAAGCACGTCGAGGATCATCCACTCCGGCTGGTTGCCGGAGCTTTTGAACGCTTCGATGACTTCCAAACGTTTGATCGCACGGTTGCGGCGTTGGCCTTGAGCCGTGCGCAATTCTTCTTTCAGGAATTCCAGCTCTTTGTCGATGTCGAGATCCTGAAGCAGCTTCTTCACAGCTTCCGCACCCATGCCGGCTTGGAATCCATATCCGTATTTCTCACGGTAGCTGCGGTATTCTTTCTCGGACAAAAGCTGCTTTTTCTCCAGCGGCGTTTCGCCTGGATCGGTTACGACATAAGATGCAAAATAAATGATCTCTTCCAGGGAACGCGGAGACATGTCGAGCGCAAGGCCCATCCGGCTCGGGATCCCTTTGAAGTACCAAATGTGAGATACCGGAGCTGCCAACTCGATATGCCCCATCCGTTCGCGGCGCACTTTCGCGCGAGTGACCTCAACGCCGCAGCGATCGCAGACAACGCCTTTGTATCGAACGCGTTTATATTTACCGCAATGACATTCCCAGTCTTTGGTCGGGCCAAAAATCTTTTCGCAGAACAGCCCTTCCTTCTCTGGCTTCAACGTGCGGTAGTTGATCGTTTCCGGTTTCTTTACTTCTCCGCGGGACCAAGAACGAATTTTATCTGGGGAAGCAAGCCCAATTTTCATAAACTCGAAGTTGTTGACGTCCAACAAGGAGCATCCCTCCTTAACCAAGTCCTGATTTGACTGTATAACGCTCTATTCTACGCCGACTTCCGCGCCTTCCAGATTGAGACTGAGCTTGTCGCTCGACGCATCGTCCTCGTCGTCGATCTCTTTCATCTCGATCTCTTCTTCGTTTTCGGTCAGGATCTTGACGTCCATACCCAAGCTTTGCAGCTCTTTGATCAAGACCTTAAACGATTCAGGCACGCCCGGTTCAGGCACGTTTTCCCCTTTAACGATGGATTCGTAGGTTTTCACCCGACCCACCACGTCATCCGATTTGACGGTAAGAATCTCTTGCAGCGTATAAGCAGCACCGTAAGCTTCGAGCGCCCATACTTCCATCTCCCCGAAACGCTGACCGCCGAACTGAGCTTTACCACCCAGCGGCTGCTGCGTAACGAGCGAGTAAGGACCTGTCGAGCGAGCATGGATCTTATCGTCAACCATGTGCGCCAGCTTGATCATGTGCATGACACCAACGGTAACTTCACGTTCAAACGGTTCACCTGTGCGGCCATCGTACAGGATCGTTTTACCGTTCCGCTGCATGCCGGCTTCTTCCATCGTATCGAATACGTCTTCTTCATTGGCGCCGTCGAATACTGGCGTTGCCACGTGAATCCCCATCTGCAGGGCGGCCATACCCAAGTGAATCTCCAGCACCTGCCCGATGTTCATCCGCGAAGGTACGCCCAGTGGATTCAGGACAACCTGTACCGGCGTTCCGTCTGGCATAAATGGCATATCTTCTTCCGGCAAAATCCGAGCCACGACCCCTTTGTTACCATGGCGTCCGGCCATCTTATCGCCTTCGGAGATTTTCCGTTTCTGCGCAATGTACACCCGAACGAGCTGATTAACGCCTGGCGGCAATTCGTCGCCGTTCTCGCGGGTAAACACCTTCACGTCAACAACAATCCCGTCGGTACCGTGAGGTACACGCAGGGAAGTATCACGAACTTCGCGAGCTTTCTCACCAAAGATGGCGTGCAGCAAGCGTTCTTCTGCCGTCAGTTCCGTTACGCCTTTAGGCGTTACTTTACCAACCAGGATGTCGCCGGCAGCAATTTCCGCACCAACGCGGATAATACCGCGTTCATCCAGATTACGCAGCGCTTCTTCGCCGACGTTCGGGATGTCGCGAGTAATTTCTTCCGGTCCCAGCTTCGTGTCGCGGGCTTCGGATTCGTATTCCTCGATATGGATCGAAGTATATACGTCTTCCTTCACCAGCTTCTCGCTCAGCAGGATCGCATCCTCGTAGTTGTAACCTTCCCAAGTCATAAAGGCAACGACCACGTTGCGGCCCAGTGCCAATTCGCCCAGTTCCGTCGATGGACCGTCCGCCAGGATGTCACCCTTCTTAACAATGTCGCCCCGTTTGACGATCGGACGTTGGTTAATACAGGTTCCTTGGTTAGAACGCATAAATTTGTGCAACTTATATTTCACAAGGTCGCCTTTGACTTCTTTCCCGTCTACGACTTCGATACGGCGAAGCCAAATTTGGTTCGCTTCCGACCGTTCGATGATCCCGTCATATTTCGACACGATGCAGACGCCGGAGTCTTTCGCAGCCTTGTGTTCCATCCCCGTACCAACAAGCGGAGCTTTAGGAACAAGCAACGGCACCGCTTGACGCTGCATGTTCGAACCCATGAGCGCACGGTTAGAGTCGTCGTTCTCCAAGAATGGAATCAGCGCTGTAGCGACGGATACAACCTGTTTCGGCGAAATATCCATGTAGTCTACGCGGCTGCTTGGCATCGTCAAGATGTTATCCGATTGCTTGTTGTAACGAACGATGACGAACTCGTCTTCGAACTTGTTGTCTGGCGTCAGCTTCGCGTTCGCTTGCGCAATGACATAGTTGTCTTCTTCGTCGGCCGTCAGGTAGGCCACTTGATCCGTAACGGTTCCCGTCTTCGGATCAACCCATCGATACGGCGCTTCGATGAAGCCATACTCATTGATTCGCGCATAAGTAGACAGGGAGTTGATCAAACCGATGTTCGGACCTTCCGGCGTTTCGATCGGACACATCCGGCCATAGTGGGACGGGTGAACGTCACGCACTTCCATGCCGGCACGTTCCCGAGTCAAACCGCCTGGACCGAGCGCAGACAAACGGCGTTTGTGCGTCAGTTCAGCGAGCGGGTTCGTTTGGTCCATAAACTGAGACAGCTGCGAGCTGCCGAAGAACTCTTTGATCGACGCGATGACAGGACGGATATTTATGAGCGCCTGCGGCGTAATCACGTTCGCATCCTGAATCGACATTCTTTCGCGCACGACACGTTCCATCCGGGACAAGCCGATGCGGAATTGGTTCTGCAGAAGCTCACCAACGGAGCGCAGACGACGGTTACCCAGATGGTCGATATCGTCCGTGCTGCCGATGCCGTGCAGCAGATTGATAAAATAGCTGATCGAAGAAATAATATCAGCAGGTGTAATATGCTTCACCGATTTATCGATATTGCGGTTCGCGATTACCTTAACCACTTTACCGTCTTCAATCGGGGAGAATACGTCGATAGTTTGCAGCGGCACATCATCTACGTCAAGGACGCCGCCGGCAACATGGTAGTTCTTGAAGCCAACGCCGTTCTCAAGGTACGGTAAAATTTCATCCAGCAAGCGGCGGTCAACCATTTGACCGGCTTCGGCGATAATTTCACCCGTCGTCGTATCAATCAGCGTCTCAGCAAGACGTTGGTTGAATAAGCGATTCTTGATGTGCAGCTTTTTATTGATTTTATAACGACCGACATTCGCCAGATCGTAACGTTTTGGATCGAAGAAGCGCGCTACCAGCAAGCTCTTCGCATTCTCAAGCGTCGGCGGTTCACCCGGACGCAAACGTTCATAGATCTCGATCAAGGCTTTCTCTGTCGAATCCGTATTGTCTTTATCCAGCGTATTGCGGATATACTCGTCGTTGCCGAGCAAATCCAAAATTTCCGCATCGGTTCCGAAGCCAAGCGCACGCAGCAACACGGTTACCGGAATTTTGCGGGTGCGGTCGATCCGCACGTAGATAATATCTTTCGCATCCGTCTCCAACTCGAGCCAAGCGCCGCGGTTAGGGATAACGGTTGCGGTGTACATTTTCTTACCGTTCTTATCCACTTTCGTACTGAAATAGACGCTAGGAGAGCGAACCAACTGGCTGACAATAACCCGTTCCGCACCGTTAATAATAAACGTACCGGTTTCGGTCATCAGCGGGAAATCTCCCATGAACACTTCCTGCTCTTTGACTTCGCCGGTTTCCTTATTAATGAGCCGGACTTTTACCCGAAGCGGCGCCGCATAGGTAACGTCGCGTTCTTTCGCGTCATCCACCGTATACTTCGGTTCGCCCAGGCTGTAATCGATAAACTCCAACACCAGATTTCCGGTGAAATCCTGAATTGGCGAGATATCTTGGAACATTTCCCGAAGACCTTCTTCCAAGAACCACTCATAGGATTTCTGTTGGATTTCGATCAGGTTCGGTACTTCGAGTATCTCGTTAATTCGCGCATAACTACGCCGAGTGCGTCGACCATATTGAACAAGATGTCCTGCCAACTTAAACTCACCCCTCATGTCTACTCACTTAAAAATACATTGCGAACCCGTGTTTGTGCCCTTATAATAGACCCATACGGATTCATCCACAAATAAAGAAAAGCCCTTATCGAATGCTTTCGAAAAAAGAGCATCATTTATCCGTGTCTGTTTCTGCTCTGATGTCCTCATAATCATTAGTTTATCCAAAATGTGCATATTATACGTAGAACGACACATTTTTATGCATTGTTCCCGTAAAACTATTGACATTTCAGCAAACTAAAGCCACAGAGGGCATCCTAATGCTGACATTTTATAATAATAACATATCGGATTTGTCAAGTCAACCTTCGTCTTTAACCGCCCGATAAATGCGGTACCCCTTGTCCTTGGTCACTTCCACCACTCGGGAAAACAGCGACTCCAACTTCTCCTTCGCCGACGGCGCCCCTTGTTTCTTCTGAATAACCACCCATAACGATCCTCCAGAACGCAACCGTTCATAGGCACCTTCAAAAATGGCATGCACCGTAGCTTTACCAGCCCGAATCGGCGGATTGGTCAACACCACGTCGAACTTCCGATTCTCTATCGCCGAGAACAAATCGCTTTCCAACACGGTGACGTTGTTCACACCGTTCGCAGCAGCATTCTCTTTCGCTAATTCAACAGCCCGGGAGTTCACATCGATCATCGTCACATGACCCTTGGTCGCCAGCCTCGCCGCTGCCAGTCCGATCGGTCCATATCCGCAGCCTACATCCAGTACCTCCGCATCCTCTGGAATATCCATGGCTTCAATTAAGGTACGACTGCCGAAGTCAACGCCTCCCTTAGCAAAAACGCCGGCATCGCTGACGAAGCGGTAGCTTTGCCCCCGCAACACTGTATCCCAGGTTTTCCGATTATGCGCCGCAGTCGGTTGGCTTGCGTAGTAGTGATCCGCCATGTTTTCTTGTTTCCCTCCATTAGCATCTAGTCATCTATCTGTACTCGTCCCCTATTATATCCATTTCCACATATTCATGTAAGGGGAGAAAGGCAACAAACCCCTTGAATCAAATTCAAGGGGTTTGTGATCGAGAAACAAGCTACTACTTCAGTTCTACAGTTGCGCCTGCTTCTTCCAGTTTTGCTTTGATGCTGTCTGCTTCTTCTTTGCCTACTTTTTCTTTCAGCGGTTTTGGAGCGTTGTCAACCAGGTCTTTGGCTTCTTTCAAGCCGAGGCCAGTGATTTCGCGAACCACTTTGATAACGTTGATTTTGGAAGCACCAGCGTTAGTCAGGATTACGTCGAATTCGGATTGTTCTTCAGCTGCGCCGCCGCCAGCTGCACCGCCGCCAGCTACAACAACCGGAGCTGCTGCAGTTACGCCGAATTCTTCTTCGATTGCTTTAACGAGATCGTTCAGTTCAAGAACGGTCATACCTTTGATTGCTTCCAAGATTGCTTCTTTACTCATGGTAGAACCTCCATTATATAATAGTTTGTTTGTTGCGAATCAGATAACTTGCATCCGCAAGGCTAACTTACGCGCTTGCTTCTTCTTTCTCGGCAACGGCTTTGACAGCCAGTGCGAAGTTGCGAACAGGTGCTTGAAGTACGCTGAGGAGCATCGAAAGCAGACCTTCGCGGGAAGGAAGATCCGCGAGCGCTTTGATTTGGTCGACGCCAACAACACGGCCTTCAACCACGCCACCTTTAACTTTCAGAGCATCGTTCTTCTTGGCGAATTCGCTCAAGATTTTCGCTGGAGCTACTGCATCTTCCTTACTGAACGCGATGGCCGTAGGACCGGTCAACACTTCGTCCAGCTCGGTCAATTCCGCAGCAGCCGTAGCGCGGCGAATGAGCGTGTTCTTCAGCACTTGGAATTCCACGCCAGCTTCACGAAGCTGTTTGCGGAGTTCGGTAACTTGAGCAACATTCAATCCGCGATAATCCGCAACGACGGTCGTTGCGCTTTCGCGCAATTTGGACGTTACAGCTTCAACGGCTTCTTGTTTTGCTTGAATGACTTTTGCGTTTGCCAAACTGCACACCTCCTATTAGATTCATGAGCCTCTTGCTACTTCCGCAAGGCATTGAAAAAAGCCTCCGCAGAATCACGAAGGCTTTGATGGATCATCCGCACACAGCCCAGCTGTGTACAGCGACGTTCTATCACAACACCTCGGTAGGAAATTAAGCCTCACGGCACCTACTGTCTACGGTAAGCATATTCATATTTAAGTCTCACTTCAAAACAACTGTTTCAGTATACCAAGGCGACACCGTGGTGTCAATCCCCGTTCCGTCAAGAACGAAAGGTATTATCTGTAAGCAGCTGTATTTACGCGAGCGCTTGGGCCCATGGTCGAAGAAATCGCGATATTCTTCAAGTAAACGCCCTTCGCAGCGGCCGGTTTAGCCCGGTTCAATGCGTCGATGAGAGCCTTGAGGTTCTCATTCAATTGTTCGGCAGTAAAGGATACTTTACCGATTGGCGCATGAATTTGACCCGCTTTGTCCAGACGGTACTCGATTTTACCGGCTTTGATTTCTTGAACGGCTTTCGCTACGTCAAACGTAACTGTGCCTGCTTTCGGGTTAGGCATAAGGCCTTTACCACCGAGCAGACGGCCGAGTTTACCAACTTCGCTCATCATGTCCGGTGTAGCTACGCAGACATCGAACTCGAACCAGCCTTGTTGGATTTTGTTGATCATGTCTTGATCGCCGACGAAATCTGCTCCGGCTGCTTCTGCTTCCTTCGCTTTGTCGCCTTTGGCGAATACCAATACGCGTTGGGTTTTGCCCGTGCCATGCGGCAGAACAACGACACCACGAACGGCTTGGTCTTGTTTACGAGGGTCTACGCCCAAACGAACTGCAGCTTCAACGGTTTCGTCGAATTTTGCAGTCGCTGCCTTCTTCACCAGTTCAACGGCTTCCAAAGGCTCATACGTCGCTTCGCTGTCAATCAGCTTAGCGGCTTCCAGGTATTTCTTACCGTGTTTAGCCATGAATTCGTCCTCCTATGTGGTATTAGCGGAAATTCCTCCCACTGTTGATGGGTCATATAAACAAGCTTCGCTCATCTATAAAACTCCATCCGAGGATGAAATTTAATCACGTGAATTCAGATTAAGAAATTTCATCCATTCGACCAAGATTAGTCTTGGATCGCGATGCCCATGCTGCGGGCAGTACCTTCAACCATACGCATAGCCGCTTCAACGGATGCTGCGTTAAGATCAGGCATTTTTTGCTCCGCGATTTGACGAACGGTGTCGCGTTTCACGGTAGCCACTTTCTTCTTGTTCGGTTCGCCAGAACCTTTCTCGATCTTCGCTGCAACACGAAGCAGAACGGCCGCCGGTGGAGTTTTGGTGATGAATGTAAAAGAGCGGTCTTCAAACACCGAAATTTCAACCGGAATGATCAAACCTGCTTGATCGGCAGTACGTGCGTTGAATTCCTTACAGAATGCCATGATGTTGACACCTGCTTGACCCAGCGCCGGACCTACCGGAGGTGCAGGGTTCGCTTTCCCCGCAGGAATTTGCAGTTTTACCACTTTGATAACTTTTTTCGCCATGTAAAACACCTCCTTGCCCTAATAGTGGTAAACGGAAGCCTTGCGGCCCCTCCCACTTTGAAACCCTAAGAAACCTTTAGAAGCTGCAAAATTATATCTTCTCCACCTGAGAGTAATCCAGCTCAAGCGGGGTTTCTCGTCCAAACATGTTGACGTGAACCTTAACCTTGCTCTTGTCGGTCAGAATTTCCTCAATTGAGCCTACAAAATTGGCAAATGGACCAACTTTGATGCGCACATTTTCCTTGAGCTCAAATTCGATGACCGGCTTTGGTTCCTCCATGCCCATATGCGCCAGAATCTGATCCACTTCTTCAGGGAGCAACGGCGTTGGCTTGGAACCGGAACCCGTAGAGCCGACGAACCCGGTGACTCCCGGCGTGTTGCGAACAACATACCAAGAATCGTCGGTTTGGATCATTTCCACCAAGACGTAACCGGGGTAAACTTTACGCATGACAGTCTTCTTCTTACCGTCTTTGTTCACCACTTCTTCTTCCATTGGAACAAGAACGCGGAATATCTTGTCTTCCATGCCCATGGACTCGACGCGTTTTTCCAAATTGGCTTTGACTTTGTTCTCATACCCGGAATAGGTATGAACGACGTACCATCTTTTTTCCATATCAAGCCACCTAGGGACCCTTCTTAAATTATCGCTTCGATCACAGCAGAAATGCCGATGTCCAGAACCCAAAAATAAATCGCGACAACGGTAATTGTACCGAGCACAATCAGCGTATAATTAGTCAGCTCTTTACGATTAGGCCAGCGAACCTTTTTAAGCTCAGCCCAGCTCTCAGAGAAAAAAGAAAACAACGACTTGAAACTACGTTTCATGCGCGACTACACCTCCAAGGACTATCTGGTTTCGCGATGAGGAACTTGCTCGTTGCAGAACTTGCAATATTTCTTCATCTCCATGCGGTCGGGGTGGTTACGCTTGTTTTTCGTTGTCGTGTAGTTTCTTTGTTTGCAATTCGTACAAGCCAACGTAATTATTACCCGCATGATGTGCACCTCCCGAAGACATTCTTTAATGAGCTGTCTCTATATTGACCTAAAATCGAATGTTCGCCACCTAAAAAAGGGAAACACAAAATTAGGCCTACCTAAAACACTTTATCATATGGCACAACCCGTGTCAACGAGGCATCCTGCTAATGCTCTACGATTATTTACAGTATAGCTCACGATTTTGGAAGATAAACCCTGGGGAGAGAAATCGATGGGGACAACCCTTCAGCAAAGTGAAGGAGAAAAAGCAGATGTATCAAGCGAATCCGTGCGGCTTCGCCTCTGGTGGGGGAAGTAAAGAACCGTGTCGCCGTGGTAAAAAAAGGGTTCCCTGCAACCAGGTCACCCTTGGGTCTGCTTATTGAATGGTATGTAGCGTTATGATGAAAAGAATAAGTTCAGATACCGCCGTCGCGAACTTCCAGATAACGCTCCAGCTTGCGCTTGACGCGCTGCAGGGCGTTGTCGATCGATTTGACGTGGCGATTCAAATCCACCGCGATCTCCTGATAGGACCTTCCGTCCAAATACAGCATAAGCACTTTGCGCTCCAAATCGCTGAGGATCTCGGACATCTTGTCCTCCAGGCCGGTAAACTCTTCCTGGTTGATGATCAATTCTTCCGGATCGCTCACCTGAGAGCCGCAAATGACGTCGAGCAACGTTCGGTCCGATTCCTCATCGTAGATCGGCTTGTCCAAGGAAACGTACGAATTCAGCGGAATATGCTTCTGCCTCGTTGCCGTCTTGATCGCGGTAATGATCTGGCGCGTAATGCACAGCTCCGCGAACGCTTTGAACGAAGCAAGCTTATCCCCCCGAAAGTCCCGGATCGATTTGTAGAGTCCGATCATGCCTTCCTGTATGATATCTTCGCGGTCGGCACCGATGAGAAAATAAGACCTAGCCTTAGCGCGCACGAAGCTCCGATACTTGTTGATCAAGTATTCCAACGCTTCACTGTCGCCTTCCCGAACCGCCTCGACAATGTCTTCGTCACTTTGGATCTCATAGTCAAACCTTACCCATGTATCGAGTTTGACACTCACCACAAATCCCTCCGGCCGCAACGCACGGTTCCCCGTCACTCATTCAAGTAATACGAACAGTATATATGAAGGTGCATACTAGCGTCAACCGCAAAAGTACCAAAAGATGTAAAGTCGAACTTTGTCAAGGGTATATGGTAGCAGAACTCGAGAATGCCCTTTCATTCCCTACGCCATCGTTCAAACAACTGTCTCAGCTCCGGACTTAGCTTGGCATCCAGCGTATTGCGGCTGGAATTGGCGCTGCGCTCAGCGATTTTGGCCTGGATTTCCTTCTCGCTTTGCTCCACCTGGATCAAGAGTTCCCTGGCCGAAATCCGCAGTGCGCCCTGTCCAAAAATCACATGCTGCTCCACCATATCGCTCGTGGCAACATAGATTTGCCGGCGACGGTGGCTCAGCTCGCCGACCAGCCGTTCAATGCATTCGTCCGCCGTTTCCTTCTCCTTGGTGAATACCAGCTCCACCTTGTTTTGGGTATAGGACTTTCCCAGCCCCGGAACCCGATAAGCATCAAAGACGACGATCACCTTTCTCCCGGAAAAAGCTTGATAATCGGCGAGCCGCTCAAGCAGCCTGTCCCTTGCGGCTTGCAGATCCCGCTTGGACAGTTCCGCCAGCTCGGGCCAGCCGCCGATCATATTGTATCCGTCAACCAATAGCACATCGCGCACATCGCGCATGCCTTTATCCTTCAGCGCGTCGTCTGCGCAGCACTTCGTACATAATGACCCCGGCGGCAACCGAGGCGTTCAGGGAATTGAGCCGTCCGTTCATCGGGAGCTTGACCAGGACGTCGCACGTTTCCCGAACGAGGCGCCCCATACCTTTGTTCTCATTGCCGATGACGATCGCCACCGGCCCAGTCAGCACGTTGCCGCTGCGGTACATCTCTTCTTTTGCGCCTACGTCTGTACCAACGATCCATACGCCTGCTTCCTTCAATTGCCCCATGGTCTGAACCAAATTCGTTACTCGTGCCACGGGAACGTACTCCACCGCTCCGGCCGAGGTTTTCGATACGGTGGCAGTCACCGCCGCCGAGCGGCGTTTAGGAATGATCACTCCATGCACCCCGGTACACTCTGCCGTCCGGAGAATCGAGCCCAGATTATGCGGGTCTTCGATCTCGTCCAGAATCAGCAAGAAAGGCGGTTCCCCGCGTTCCTGCGCACGGGCTAGCAAATCGTCCACTTCCGCGTAGGCGTAAGGGGCAACTTGAGCGACCACGCCCTGATGCTGCAAGCCCGGCGCCATTTGGTCCAGCTTGCGCTTGTCCACAAATTGCACGACAATGCCGTGTTTTTTCGCTTCAGCCACGATCGGCTGGGTGAGATGCTTCTGGGCGCCTTCGGCTACCCATATTTTATTGATTGTGCGGCCAGCATGCAGCGCTTCAAGCAGCGAATGCTTGCCGCCAATCCATTCTTGTTCCTCCATCGGAATCCTCCTATGCAATGGTAACGCGTTGTTAGTCACGGTCCCGATTGTCCTCCAAATCGGCAAACCCGTGGGCGATCAACTCGCGGAGGCGGTCATGCGCTCCGGTGTAATACAGATAACCGACCAAGCTCTCAAAAGCGGTGGCAAGGCGGTAATCCTGCACGTTGGCGTTCTTCGGCACCGTGCCGGATTTGGCGTTGCGCCCTTGGCGGACAACGTCTTTCTCTTCTTCTGTGAGCAGCGGCTCGATTCGCTCCAGCAGCCGCGCCTGGGCCTTGGCCGAGACGTACTTCGTCGATTGGCCATGCAGGTGATGGGGCCGCAAGTTCGGGCGGGCCATCACGTGCTGGCGGACGGCGACCTCGTAGACGGCGTCGCCGATGTAGGCGAGGGCGAGCGGCGGCAGCAGCCGAGCCGGCTTGGCGGGCGGATCCGGGAACCAGAGCGCGGCGGGTGCGCCGAGCTCGGGGGCCGCAGGACCGCCCTCTGGGGCGCGCGGCGGCTCGGGAGCCGCGGATTGCGCGGCGGCGCTGGGCGCGGCGGCCGCTAGGTCTGGCCGCGCCGCTGCGGCGGCGTCTTGGCCCGGCCAGGCGTCTGTGCCTAGGCCATGCCGGTCGCCTGCGCCGGCCCTTGGCTCATGCGGCCCGCTCATTTGCGCCGCCATCTCATGCCCTGCGGCGTATCTTCGAGCACGATGCCGCGGGCATCCAACAGGTCGCGGATTTCGTCCGCGCGCGCCCAGTTTTTGGCCTTCCGCGCTTCGGCCCGCTCCGCGATCAGCGCCTCGATCTCTTCGCCGGGCAGTTCGGTCTCCGGCGGCAAAGCGATGCGCAGCACGCCGTTCATCTCCTCGAACAACTGCAGCGCCGCTTCCAGATCGCCGCGTGCCGTCACCGGCTGCTGCAGCAGCGCATTCACCCCGCTCACCCACTCAAACACCGCCGTAATCGCGTCCGGGGTGTTGAAGTCGTCCTGCATTTTGGCATGGAACAAATTACGGATCGTTTCCAGCTTCTCTGCCCACTCCGGCGTAACCTTCGTTTCGCCGCCCTGCGGTGCCGTATTCAGCCGATGACGAAGGTTGTTCGCGGCGTTGCTGATCCGTTCCACGCTGCGCTCAGCTTGCCGCATCGTCTCTTCCGAGAAATTCAGCGGATTGCGATAGTGGGTCGACAGCATGAAGTAACGGATCGCTTCCCGTTTATATTGTGCGCGCAAATCCTTGACAAGTACGCCGTTGCCCAGGGATTTGGACATTTTTTCCCCGTCGATATTGATATATCCGTTATGCATCCAGTATCTGGCCAACGGCTTGCCAGTGGCGGCTTCCGACTGCGCGACTTCGCATTCATGGTGAGGGAACTGCAGGTCCTGGCCCCCGCCGTGAATATCCAGCGTGTCCCCTAGCAGCTGCCGGGACATCGCCGAGCATTCGATATGCCAGCCGGGACGGCCTTCGCCCCATGGGCTGCTCCAATGGATTTCGCCGGGCTTGGCCGCTTTCCAGAGCACGAAATCCTCCGGATGTTCCTTGCGTTCGTCCACGTCGATGCGGATGCCGAACTGCAGCTCGCCGATATTTTGACCGGACAGCTTGCCGTATTCCGGGAATTTGTGCGTACGGAAAAATACGTCCCCGCCGCTTTCATAGGCAAATCCTTTTTGCTCCAGGTCGCGGATAAAGTTGATGATCACATCCATGTTCTCCGTAACCCGCGGATTTGCTGTGGCGCGCGGAATCCCCAGCCCGTCCAGATCCTCGTAATAGGCTTTAATGAACATCTCGGCGACTTCCGGCACGGTGAGGTTCATCTCTTCTGCTTTGCGAATCAGCTTGTCATCTACATCCGTAAAGTTCACGACGTAGTTCACGTCGTATCGCTGATTCTCCAGGTAGCTGCGCACCACATCAAAAAAGATCATCGGCCGCGCATTTCCAATATGAATATAACCGTATACGGTAGGTCCGCAAACATACATCTTCACTTTCCCCGGCGTCAGGCTGACGAACTCTTCCTTCGCCCGGGTGAGGGTGTTATAGATCTGCAATCCCATACTACACTTTCCTTCCCTGTAAGGTTGATTTCTTGTGGTAGTTTTCCAATCGGCTTCCCATCACGATGTATCTCAAAGGGTGGGCTCGGCGTCGAATCGGTCCCCATCGCTAACGGACCTCAGAGACCTTATTGTCTCATTTCCCGGGGATTTCCCGGTTTAACGGACTCCAGCGGCCTTATTCCGCCAAAATCCCATACAGAGCGAGCAATCTTGGGCAAATAACGTCATCTCTGTCCGTTAGGTTTGAGACAGCCCGTATTCCAGTACATTAACGTCTCTAGAGTCCGCTAGATGCGGGAAGCTCGACCGCCAGCACCCGTTCACATCTCCGTCGGCTGCTTCTCGCGCAGCTGTTGCTTGAGCTCTCGAACTTCGCTGCGCAATTGCTCAATCTCACGCTGCATTTCGCGCATCGCGTCGACCACCGGGTCCGGCAGTTGATGGCTGAGCCGGTCCAGACGTTTTCCATCCTGGCGAACCACTTTGCCCGGGATGCCAACCACGGTGCTGCCGGCAGGTACCTCCTTCAGGACAACCGAGTTCGCTCCAATGTTCGCCTGATCTCCGATCTTAAACGAACCAAGCACCTTCGCCCCGGAACCGATCACAACATTGTTGCCGACGGTTGGATGCCGTTTGCCTTTTTCCTTCCCGCTGCCGCCCAGCGTGACTCCCTGATAGATAACCACATCGTCCCCGATTTCGCAAGTTTCCCCAATGACGACGCCCATGCCATGGTCAATGAACAGCCGATTGCCAATTCGCGCTCCAGGATGGATTTCAATGCCGGTAAAAAAGCGACTGACCTGCGAAATGATGCGTGCCGTCGTATACCAGCGGTGACGATAGAAAAAGTGCGCAATCCGGTGGCTCCAAATCGCATGCAGACCGGAATAGGTAAAGATCACTTCGAACCAGCTGCGTGCCGCCGGGTCGTTGTCGAACACCGCCTGGATATCGGATCGGATTCTCTTGAACATAGTCTTCCCCACCTTCTTTTCCTATCGCAAACAGATACCTAATAAGAAAAACGTCTATCGACGTACATTCAAAGTAGACAGACCGCGTTTAGCGGAAGTTTTTCTTGCGATATCAGGATGCCAATCCCCCGAAGTTTATACTTTCTGATATCTAAAAAAAAACGCCCCTGCAGCTTACGCTGCAGAGACGCCTGACGACGCGGTTCCACTCTGCTTTGGATGAGTTAGCCTCAGGGGCCGGTTGATGCCCATCACAGGTTCAATCAAGCCTTTGTCCTAAGCCGACTCCTCCCTCTTAAGGTCCTTAACGCGGACAAAACGGCGAAAGCTACCTTCGCCTCATTCAAGGCGTGTTCGCATTCGCGGCTCCCGGGTGCATTTCCGCCAGCACGTATCCGGATAACTTCCAGCCTGGTATCTTCTTTGCGTGGTCCGCTCTGAAGGGTCCCGGTTATCCTCTCTGGTCGATACGGCTGATCGCGTACTTCTCCCGATCTATGCCGTTTGGCTCTCAAGGCGGCGGTCTGCCGCCATTCCTCTAGTTGTAAGGTCTATCTGCATTAATATTACCTAATGGACGTCCTACTGACAATGGCAGCCGAAAAAATTTCTCCCTCTCTAACGCTGATCACAGACGCTAATCGAGCAAAAAAGGGGCACATTCAGCGCTAACGCTTGCCAGAAACCTTATTCCTTGATTTCAGCAAGGAAATGAGCATAATTTGCCACAATAAGCACACTGACAAGCGTTAGAACAGAAAACTCGTTCGTTTCGCCTAAATAAGTGCTGTGGCAAGCGTTAGCGTAATATCGATATGCACCGTGTGAACTCTTCTCCCAAGTCAGCTTTGACCTAGCCGCCCGGCGCCCTACAAAGCGGCGATCCGCGCCTTCAACCGATCAACGACCTTGTCCCGGCCCAGCAGGAAAATCGTCTGGTTCAAGTCACGGCCATGCATTTGGCCGGTCAACGCCACGCGGATCGGCATGAACAGGCCTTTCCCCTTGCTGCCCGTCTCCTTCTGCACCTCTTTGATGGCGGCGCCGATGTTCTCCACGCTGAAGTCGGCAAGGCCTTCAACCTTAGCCAAGAACGTCGACAGCACGCTTGGCACTTGCGGCTCGGCCAGCACGGCAGCCGCTTCTTCGTCCACCGACAGCTCGCTGCGGAAGAACAACTCCGACAGCTCCACGATATCTGAAGCAGCCGTCATTTGCTCTTGATACAACGCAACAAGCGCCTCGGCCCATGCTTGCTGCTCCGGCGACAGCTCGGCCGGTAGCCGTCCAGCCCGTTGCAGATGCGGGATAGCCAGCGAAGCGATCCGCTTCGGATCGGCGTTCTTGATGTAATGATTGTTCAGGTGCGCCAGCTTGTTCGTATCAAACACCGCCGGGCTGCGCGATAAACGGTTCGCATCGAAGATCGAAATCAGCTCATCCTTGCTGAAAATCTCCTCTTCCCCTTCCGGCGACCAGCCAAGCAGGGCGATAAAGTTAAACATCGCTTCCGGCAAATAACCGAGCTGATCGTACTGCTCGATAAATTGAATGACCGATTCGTCGCGTTTGCTTAGCTTTTTGTGGTTCTCCCCGACGATCAGCGTCATATGCCCAAATACCGGCGGTTCCCAACCAAACGCATCATAGATCATTAACTGACGAGGCGTATTGGACACGTGGTCCTCTCCGCGCAGCACGTGCGTGATGTTCATCAGATGATCGTCCAGCACTACGGCGAAGTTGTAGGTTGGGATGCCGTCTTTTTTCACAATGACAAAATCCCCGCTGACGTCGGATTCAAACGAAATCGGCCCTTTCACCAAATCGTCGAACGTAAACGTACGGCCTTCCGGTACACGGAATCGGATGCTGTATTGGCGGCCTTCCGCGTCGTATGCAGCCAGTTGCTCCGGCGTCAGGTGACGGCATTTCCCGGAGTATCGCGGAGTCTCGCCGCGAGCCATCTGCTCCTCGCGTTCCTTCTCGAGCTCTTCTTCCGTACAGTAGCAACGATAAGCAAGCCCCCGGTCCAGCAAATCCTGCACCAGCGGGCGATACAAATCCAGACGCTCCGTTTGCCGGTACGGTCCGTAATTCCCGCCGACATCTACGCTTTCGTCCCATTCCATGCCCAACCACTTGAGGTAGGTCAGCTGGTTCTCCTCACCGCCGGCCACGTTGCGCTTCACGTCCGTATCTTCGATGCGGATGATGAATTTCCCCCCGTGATGTCTGGCAAACAAATAATTAAATAACGCCGTTCTGGCGTTCCCGATATGTAAATGACCCGTTGGACTCGGCGCATAGCGCACGCGTACTTCAGCCATTCCAATCCCCTCCCTAGTTTTAAGACGTTGCCGTCAAGGCTCTATCCTTTAGCGAAAATACTACCTCACAAGCTTATGATGATAACATATTCTGAACCAGACAGACAACGCATTGCGCCGCAATGCCTTCACCGCGTCCAGCAAACCCGAGCTGCTCGGTGGTCGTAGCCTTTACGTTAATGAGCTCCGGCTCGGCGCCCAGGGTGCGGGCAATAACCTCCACCATTTGCGGGATGTGCGGGGCCATCTTCGGTTTTTGTGCAATAATCGTTGCGTCCAGGTTGCCGATGCGGTACCCTTTCTCAATAGCCATATCCCATACTCGCTGCAACAATACCACGCTATCCGCATCTTTAAACGCCGGATCGGTATCCGGAAAATGGCGGCCGATATCACCTAACCCCAGCGCCCCCAAAATGGCGTCGCTGATCGCATGCAACAACACGTCGGCGTCCGAGTGCCCCAGCAAGCCTTTCTCATATGGGATATGCACCCCGCCGATAATACACGGCCTGCCCTCCACGAGCTGATGCACGTCAAAGCCTTGTCCTACTCTAAACATCCTCTACCCTCTCCCAGTCATCTTTTAATCACGAAGCAGCTCGAGGAGGTGAACTCGACATTGAATCTTGAATTCACTCAGTCGCTCCGCGATGAACTTTACCCCTGCCTCTTCCTCCGGATAAACTCCGCGTAATCCAGGTCCTCGGGCGTCGTGATTTTAATATTGTCATAGGCCCCTTCCACCAGCTTGACGGGGATGCCCAGCCGTTCGACCAGCATCGCGTCATCGGTGCCGACGAAGCCTTCCTCCACGGCCCGATCATGGGCCGCCAGCAGGTCGGTACGCCGAAAAGCCTGCGGTGTCTGTATCGCCCACAGGCTGCGCCGGTCCGGGGTCGCTGCGACAAAGCCCTGCGCGTCCGCCTGCTTGATCGTATCCTTCACCGGTACGGCAAGGACGGCCGCGCCATGCGTTCTTACGGCTTCGCAGCAAGCCGTTATCTGCTCACTCGTGACAAAAGGGCGGACGCCGTCATGCACCAGTACCCAAGGCGTGCTGAGATGCAGCAAGCCTTGGCGCACCGAGTCTTGACGCTCAGCCCCGCCCGGAATAATTTGTATTTGTTCGCCTATGCCATATTCGGCAATCCATGACCGGCACCGGTCCACATCCTGCTTCCCGGTGACAAGCACGATTTGCGAGATCAACGGATGACGCCGAAACACCTCCAGCGTATGAATAAAGATCGGTTTCCCGTCCAGCAGAAGATACTGCTTGCTTTCCACCGTCCCCATCCGTGTGCCGCGGCCTGCCGCCACCACGATGACTCCCGTATCGCCGCTTGCTTGCAACCCTATCATGATCTGCCTCACCTTTAACTGAATTCAACCGCACCGCAGCTAGTGCAGCGCAGTTAATTCCATCATACCGAATTACTGGGCTTTTTCCAACAGTTTTGGTTTGGCAAAAATCATTCGTCCCGCCGAGGTCTGCAGCACACTGGTCACCAGCACCTCCGTAATGGTGCCAATGTAGTCGCGTCCGCCTTCGACGACGATCATCGTCCCGTCATCCAAGTAAGCGACCCCTTGTCCATGCTCCTTGCCGTCCTTGATCACCTGAACCATAATTTCTTCACCAGGCAGCACGACCGGTTTGACCGCATTGGCCAAATCGTTGATGTTCAGCACAGATACGCCCTGCAGCTCGCACACCTTGTTCAAGTTAAAATCGTTCGTCACGACCTTCCCCTGCAGGACCTTGGCCAGTTTGACGAGCTTGCTGTCCACCTCGGAGATTTCCTCGAAATCCCCTTCATAAATCATAACCTTAACATCCAGCTCTTTCTGGATTTTGTTCAGGATATCCAGCCCCCGCCGCCCGCGGTTTCGCTTGAGCAAGTCCGAGGAATCGGCGATATGCTGAAGCTCCTCCAGTACGAACTCCGGAATGACAATCGTTCCTTCGATAAAGCCGGTTTTACAGATGTCGGCAATTCGTCCGTCGATAATCACGCTCGTATCCAAAATTTTGTGTTCCTCTGCCCAGCGCTCCTCTTCCGGAGCGGGAGCCCCCCATTTACCGGACTTCCAAAGCGAGGACAGCTCTTCCTTCTTCGCCAGCCCAACGTAGAGCCCAATGTAGCCAAACAGCGCCGATACCGCGAATTGCGCCATGCTCTCCAGCGTGCCGAGCCAGGACAGCAGGGGGTAGACCATTAAGGAAAGAAGAAGTCCCGCAGTCAAACCGGCCGCACCGGCAGCCATTTCATTCATCGGGATCCGCGTTAAAGCGGCAATCCATGTTTTTACTTTGGAAGAAACGACGTCTGCAGCCATAGAGAACAGGAACAAGAACAGTAGCGCACCAGCCGCAGCCCAGATCAAATTAGCTGCGATCGGGTTCATTTCGCGAAACCAGTCGCTCGCAGCCCCCGGTAACACACCGGACAAGCCGCCGGTCGTATAACCGAACCAGGCCCCGCATAAACCAGCTAGAATCATCGAGTATTTTTTCAGCACGTCTCTCTTCACCTCCTGAATAAGTATCTTCTTTAGCCAGTATGAACCAATTTCAGAGCACCTAATCCTGGACCCTCACTTTTTTCCAAAAAAGTACCAACGAAAATCCAAATGCACCCCATAACGATGGGATTTCAGGTTGATCTTGAAGGAAAAGGTGGAATATAATGAATTCAATTCATAATATTGAGGTGGATGGAAAATGAGCGCACCAAGCCTACAGTCTTTTCAAGACCAAGTTTCTGAACTGTTGCTCCGTCACCGCAGCCTGTTGGATGTCTTGTCAAAGATGGGACAAACCAACGCCGCTGCCGTCCGTTCCGTGACCAAATCCGTAACCGAATGCGGTTGCATCGAGCTGCACGCCACCAAACAAGACTTCGAGCCAGGCATGAATTTGCAGCAAGCGAAAGAAACAATCGCCAAGCACGTCCATGGTGAGCTGTGCGAAAATTGCCGGGATGTCATTACTAATGAGCTTGGACGCAACCTTTTCTATATGTCCGCCCTTTGCAATTTGCTGGATATTAACATGGAAGAGATCGTGGAGCGCGAATCGCAAAAATGCGCCACGCTGGGTTTTTTTAACTTATCGTAAGCGTATCTTGTACTTAGGTAATGGGGAAAATGCATCGTAAGAGGAAATCAAAAAGGCATCGATCCTTTCCGCCCGCGGGAGATCCATGCCTTTTTTCTTATTGGTGGGGTTGTTTGGTTGTTCTCATCGTTTGGGACGATACGCTTCTTGAGCATCATTGTCTTCATCGTCCTGATGTTTGCGGCGAAGCAGCCGGTTGATGTTCTGCCGAAGACCGTATGCCGCGTAAATGACCAATGGGATAAAAATCAACTTGGCTGTCTGATCCGGAAATACGACGGCGATCACCACCGCAAAAATCACAACCAGCGGCGTATACAGGATGGTTCTCTTTGGTAAGCCGATCTTTTTGAAATTCGGATATCTTACCGTGCTAATCATCAAATACGATAACAGAATCATGGATACCACAAAGTATGGTGCCGAAATTTCCCGGTAAAACAGCGACAGTGTTGCCAGAACCCCGCCTGCAGCCGGAATCGGCAACCCGATGAAATAGCCCGGAGCCCCCTTCTGAACGTTAAACCGGGCCAGCCGCAACGCCCCGCACATCGGGAAGATGATCGTGACTGCCCAAGCGACGCCGGAAGGAAGGCTGTGAAAAGAAATCATGTACATAATCAGTGCTGGAGCCAAACCAAATGATATCAGATCCGATAAAGAATCGAGCTCTTTGCCGAACTCGCTTTGAGCGTTCAGCGCACGGGCGACCCGTCCGTCTAAACCATCGAGCAGCATAGCGACAATTACCATAATGGCGGCCAAGCTAAATCGGCCTTCCATTGCCAGCAAAATCGCCAGCATTCCGAGAACCAAGTTACCTAATGTAAAAAGGTTCGGAAGGGATTTTGTAATCATCTCTTCACCTCGAGTAGATATTCCTGAACCATTCATTGATGATAGGTGATTTAGATTTGTCTGTCAATGAACACCTGTTCCTGCAAGCGTTTGAGCCCCTCTTTGATGGAGCGTGCCCGCACCTCGCCGATCCCGTCGACTTCATCCAGCTCCTCGATGCTGGCCATCATCACATTTGGTAAGCGGCCAAACCGTTCGACCAGATTGTGAATAATGACATTGGGCAAACGGGGAATTTTATTCAACACGCGATATCCCCGCGGTGAGATCAACTCCTCCGAAGTCGCGGCGGAAGAAGGATAACCCAAGAGCTTCGTGATATGGTTATCATCCAGCAGCTCATCGTCGGTGGAGCGTTTCAGCCCCATAATAATTTCTCGGATCGCTTCGTCGGAGTCTTCTTTGGCATAGTCTTTATACAGCAGCCAAGCCTCTTCCTCCATGTTGCTGACCAGTTCCTCCATCTGCATGCTGATCAGACGTCCCTCGGTCCCCAATTCGTTGATGAACCGTTTGATCTCCATCTTGATCCGGATGACCATTTCCACCCGTTGAATGACGTTGATCACCTCTGGCAAGGATACAAGCTCCTCAAATTCGGAGGCCGTCAGGTTCGTTAAGGCTTGATTCAGAACGGAGCGGTACTTCTCCAACGTCTGAATCGCTTGGTTCGCCTTGGTCAGGATCACGCCGATTTCCTTCAGGGCATACCGTAATCCCCCTTGATACAGCGTGATAATGTTCCGGCGCTGGGAGATGGAGACGACCAGCTTGCCGGTCTGTTTGGCCACCCGTTCGGCCGTACGGTGCCGGATCCCTGTCTCCGAGGAAGCGATCGAGGAGTCGGGGATAAGTTGAGTATTGGCATACAGGATTCGCTTCAAGTCTTCGCTAAGGATAATGGCTCCGTCCATTTTGGCCAGCTCATAGAGATAGTTCGGCGAGAAATCACAGTTGATGGAGAAGCCGCCCTCAACGACTTCCATGACCTCCGGGCTGTAACCAACAACAATCAGACCACCGGTTTTGGCCCGTAACACGTTTTCGAGTCCGTCACGAAAAGCCGTTCCCGGTGCGACAAGTTTCAGCAATTCGTTCATTTTCTCTGCATGGGTAGTTTCCTTCATCATCTAATGCCCCCTAATCTAACGCAACAGCTAGCGCATCTGCAACGGTATTTACACCTATTAATTGGATCCCTTGCGGACCTTTCCACCCTTTCATGCTCTTCTCCGGCAAAATGACTCGTTTAAAGCCCAGCTTGGCCGCTTCCTTCACGCGTTGCTCCGCCCGGGAAACTGCCCGCACTTCGCCGGTCAAACCAACTTCTCCAAAGAACACGTCATACGGCTTCGTTGGGATGTCGCGGAAGCTTGAAGCTACACTTACCGCGATGGCCAGATCGACCGCCGGTTCATCCAGCTTCACCCCGCCGGCCAGGTTGACGTAAGCGTCCTGATTTTGCAGGAACATCCCCATTCGCTTCTCAAGGACGGCGATAATCAGGTTCATCCGCTGATAGTCTACCCCCGTGGCCATCCGTCTTGGCGAAGGAAAATGGGTGGCTGAAATCAAGGCCTGCAGCTCGACCAGCATCGGGCGCGTCCCCTCCATGCTGGCAACGACAGTGGAGCCCGCCACGCCGAGCGGCCGTTCGGATAGAAACAGCTCCGACGGATTTGCCACCTCCGCCAGGCCGGATTCGTTCATTTCAAAAATGCCAATTTCGTTAGTCGAACCAAAGCGGTTCTTCACGGCCCGAAGCAGCCGATAGGAATGATGCCGTTCGCCTTCGAAATACAACACGCAATCGACCATATGCTCCAGCAGACGCGGTCCTGCGATCGCCCCTTCCTTGGTCACGTGACCGACCAGCACCGTGGCAATGCCTTGCCCTTTGGCAATCCGCATAAACCTTGCAGTACATTCCCGCACCTGTGATACACTTCCGGGAGCGCTGGTAACCTCCGGCAAGTAAACCGTCTGGATCGAATCGATCACCAGGAAATTCGGTTTGACCTGTTCGATCGCTTCTTCGATCCCGTCCATGCTGCTTTCGCACAAGACGAACAGTTCCGCAGACAAGGTTCCCAACCGTTCCGCCCGTAACTTCGTCTGGCGGACGGATTCCTCCCCTGAGATATACAAGACTCTCAGGCCGCTGCGCGCCATTTCATGCGAGGTCTGCAGCAACAGGGTCGATTTCCCGATACCGGGATCTCCCCCAACCAGGACCAGCGAGCCCGGCACGACACCGCCGCCAAGCACCCGGTTTAATTCCCCGATGCCCGTTTGAATTCGCGGTTCTTTGCCGCTCTCTATATTTATGATCGATTCCGGCTTTTCTTTCGCATGAAAAATCCCGGAAGTCATTCCCTGCGTTTTGACGGGTTTCTCCACTTCTTCTACCATGGAGTTCCAAGCGCCGCAGCCCGGGCATTTTCCATACCATTTGGGCGATTCATAACCGCAATCGGAGCAAAAAAACTTATGTTTTACTTTAACCATTTATCTCTCCTTCTCGCCTCTGCAATATTTTACAGACTTAGCAGACACCGTATCGTTAGGGTTACTAAAATTTTACCACCCTTTCGCTTTGATCGAAAGCTATGAGACCACGGCCGCCATGGCGGCAGGATTTAAAAAAGGCAGCCCCAAAGCATCGCTTTGGAAGCTGCCTTTCACTTATTTCATCGGCTTTAACGTTACGGATTTGTAGAATTTAACTACATTTTTTTACACAAGTTACGCATTTTTGATGAACGTTCCCGTACGTTCGACCTTCAGTTCACCATTTTCTTCGTCAATCGTCAACGAGTCGCCTTTCTTCACGTTGCCGGTCAGCAGTTCTTCGGACAGGCGGTCTTCGATATGCTTCTGAATTGCCCGGCGGAGCGGACGTGCGCCATACGCAGGATCGTAGCCCACCTTCGCCAGGAACGCCTTCGCCCGATCAGTCAGCGTAAAGTCGACATCGTATTCGCGCAGGCGTTTACGCAGTTCTTCGGACATCAGTGTGACGATTTGACCGATATGCGCTTCCTCGAGCGAATGGAAGACGATAATTTCGTCGATCCGGTTCAGGAACTCCGGACGGAAGCTCTTCTTCAGCTCTTCCATCACTTTGTCCTTCATGTTGTCGTAATCCGCACCCGCATCTTGAACCGCGGTGAAACCGAGCCGCGTATTGCGTTTGATCGCTTCGGCACCAACATTCGAGGTCAGGATGATCAGCGTGTTGCGGAAATCGACCACACGGCCCTTGGAGTCGGTCAACCGGCCGTCTTCCAGCACTTGCAGCAGAATATTAAACACTTCCGGATGCGCCTTCTCGATTTCGTCCAGCAGGACAACGGAATACGGTTTGCGGCGCACTTTCTCGGTCAGCTGGCCGCCTTCTTCATATCCGACATATCCTGGAGGTGCGCCAACGAGACGGGCTGTGGAGTGTTTCTCCATGTACTCGGACATGTCGATCCGGATCACGGCGTTCTCGTCGCCAAACATCGCTTCGGCAAGTGCGCGAGCCAGCTCGGTTTTACCTACCCCGGTTGGACCCAGGAAGATAAAGGAGCCCATCGGACGCTTCGGATCCTTGAGTCCTGCACGTGCCCGGCGGATCGCCCGGCTGACCGCCTTCACGGCTTCCTCTTGCCCGATGACACGCTCATGCAGGATTTTCTCCATATTGAGCAAGCGTTCGGTTTCCTCTTCCTTCAGCTTGTTAACCGGAATTCCCGTCCAGCTGGCAACGACTTGGGCGATATCCTCCGGCGTAACTTCGGAATCGGTGCGTCCTTGTTTTTCTTTCCATTGGTTCTTCGTCGTGTCGAGCTCTTCGCGAATCTTCTGTTCTGTATCACGAAGCGCCGCCGCTTTCTCGAATTCCTGGCTTTGCACCGCCGCGTCTTTCTCCTTGCGGATGTCCTCCAGGCGGCTTTCCAGCTGTTTCAGATTCGGCGGTACCGTGTACGAGTTGAGCCTTACTTTAGACCCCGCCTCGTCGATCAGGTCGATCGCTTTGTCCGGCAGGAAGCGGTCTTGGATGTAACGGTCGGACAATTTGACCGCTTGCTCGATCGCCTCGTCGGTGATTTTCACGCGATGGTGCGCTTCATAGCGATCACGCAGCCCGTGCAGGATTTGGATCGCTTCTTCGACCGACGGCTGATCCACCGTGATCGGTTGGAAACGACGTTCCAGCGCGGCGTCTTTTTCAATATATTTCCGGTATTCATCCAGCGTGGTTGCGCCGATGCATTGCAGCTCGCCGCGAGCCAGCGCCGGCTTCAAGATGTTCGAAGCGTCGATCGCGCCTTCTGCACCGCCCGCTCCAATCAGCGTATGCAGCTCGTCGATAAAGAGGATGATATTCCCGGCTTGGCGAATTTCGTCCATGATCTTTTTCAAGCGGTCCTCAAACTCACCGCGGTATTTCGTCCCCGCAACGACGGAGCCCATATCCAACGTCATGACGCGTTTGTCACGCAGCGTCTCCGGAATTTCGTTGTTGATGATCTTTTGCGCGAGACCTTCAGCGATGGCTGTTTTCCCGACGCCGGGTTCCCCGATCAGCACCGGATTGTTCTTCGTCCGGCGGCTCAACACCTGGATCACCCGTTCGATTTCTTTGCTGCGGCCGATCACCGGATCCAAATTGCCCTCTTTAGCCGCAGCTGTCAAGTCGCGGGCCAAGCTGTCCAACGTTGGGGTATTCACGTTCGTTGGGGTGCCGTGATGGCTGGATACGGCCTCACTGCTGCCCAGTAGCTGCAGCACTTGCTGGCGCGCTTTGTTCAAGCTGATGCCAAGGTTGTTCAGGACGCGGGCCGCTACGCCTTCCCCTTCACGAATCAGGCCGAGCAAAATATGCTCTGTCCCAACATACGTATGGCCGAGTTTACGCGCTTCATCCATGGACAGCTCGATCACTTTCTTGGCACGCGGTGTATAAGCGATATTGGTCGGTTGCTCTTGTCCGCGGCCGATCAGCGTTTCCACTTCATCCTGTATTTTCTCAAGTCCCAGACCCAATCCGATCAGTGCCTTGGCGGCGATGCCTTCGCCTTCACGGATCAGGCCGAGCAGTACGTGTTCTGTACCGATATTGTTATGTCCGAGTCTTACGGCTTCTTCTTGAGCTAGTGCCAACACCTTCTGCGCACGCTCCGTAAATCTTCCAAACATCATCTTCTCCTACACCTCCATAGTTGGTACTACCCGTTATTTTCCCATTCGTTCCCGAATGAGTTTGGCGCGGTACATATCCCGTTCCCCCGGGGACATGCTGCTGCTAAATTTCTTCTGCAAAAAACCGGGCTGCGTCATGACGTTCAATTCATTTAGCGCTTGAGTTGATACGCCTTCGATTAACCCTAAGTCAACGCCGAGCCGGACATCCGACAGCCGCTGGGCGGCTTCCTTCGAGTCGATGATGTACGCCTGGGACAAAATCCCGTAGGAGCGCATCACCCGGTCCATCATGCGCAGCCGCGATTCGCTGATCAGCTTCTCACGCGCCGTCTTCTCATGCTGAATGATCTGCAGAACCACGCCGTATAAATTTTCGATGATCTCAGCTTCGCTTTGTCCTAGTGTAATCTGATTTGAGATTTGAAACAAGTTACCCATCGCTTCGCTGCCTTCGCCGTAGATCCCGCGAACAGTTAAGCCGACCTGCGATACCGCAGATAAAATCCGCCCGATCTGCTGCGTCAGCACCAGTGCCGGCAAATGCATCATGACCGAAGCACGAAGTCCGGTTCCTACATTCGTCGGACAGCTGGTTAAGTATCCGCGCCGGTCGTCGAAGGCATAATCCACATGGGATTCGAAAATGTCGTCGATTGCCGTCGCTTTTTCCCAAGCCTCTTGGACCTGGAGCCCCGGATATAAACACTGGATGCGCAAATGATCCTCTTCGTTCACCATAATGCTCAGGCTCTCATCTTCGCTGATGAAGACCGCTCCATTTCTGGAGTCATTCGCCAGGTTCGGACTGATCAAATGCTTCTCAACCAGTACTCGTTTATCCAATTCATCCAAGTCTGCAAGAAGCACCGGGTATAGCTTGCCGTGAGCCTGGAGTGCTTTATCGCTTAGAACCCCCTGCAGAAGCTTCAGCACCTCTTCCGATTGCGTGTTGGTGGCCAACATCGGGAAGGGATGGTGCAGGATGTTGCGGGCGATCCGTACCCGGCTGCTCATAACGATATCGGACTCTTTCCCTTTGCGGCTCATCCATTCGCTCAGCGGCTGTTCGGTAAATCGGAGATTGGTCACCCTACATCCCTCCTACTCTGCAGATAAGTTCTTCTCAAGCTCGCGAATTTGGTCCCGCAGCGCTGCTGCCACCTCGAACTCCTCTTGGAGGATCCGGTATTGCAGCTCACGGCGAAGATCATCGAGCTTACGTTTTACTTGAATATGACCGCCGATCCGTTTCGGCACCTTCCCGACATGAACGGTATTGCCGTGGACCTTCTTAAACAGCGGATCCAGACGATCATTAAAATATTTGTAACAAGAACTGCACCCAAAACGCCCGATTTTGCTGAACTGGGAATACGTCATACCGCATTCTTCGCAGCGCAGATGTTCTGGTGTGCTGTGCCCGGAAATCTGACCTTTGGTCGCCGGGCCTAAATCAAGGAAGCCCGACAGCAGGTTATGAATCGAAAAGCCGCCCGAGGTGCCGGGAATCAGCTCCCCTTTTTCCCTGGCGCAGGTTTCACAGAAGTGAAACTCCGTCTTCTCACCATTCACGATTTTCGTAAAATGCAAGGTTGCCGGGCGTTTGCCGCATTCTTGGCATTGCATCGCACGTCCCTCCTTACGGGATAGACTAAGACAGCAGATCCTTAAACCTGTATTTGTGTTACATCATGCTGTTAACTCAACAATGAGATTAACATCGCTCGCATCATTCTTGCCCGGATCTGGTCGCGATACGGCAGTTTCACTGCCAGCACATCGCGGGATATCGCCGAGCGCATCATTGCGGCCTCCCGAGGGGTCAAAATACGGGCTTCCTCCAGGCGATAAATCAATCCTTCCGCCGCAGATTGCCCGATCTCTTCCCCAATCGTTTCATGCAAGTGGGTGTGCAGCGATGATGGTCCCGGCAGTTGAAGGCGCCGAATCCGAACATAACCGCCACCGCCGCGCTTGCTCTCGACCAGGTACCCTTTCTCCAGAGTAAAACGGGTGCTGATGACATAGTTTATTTGCGACGGCACGCAGGAAAATTGGTCGGCAAGTTCGTTACGTTGAATCTCTATAATCCCCTCAGGACTTTCATGCAAAATACTCTTGAGATATTTTTCGATAATATCGGAGATATTACGCATCACTCATCCTCCATTATTCCATACGTGTATCTCATGTTGCGGTTTGACACCATTAAGTCGTCAAGAACGGATGCGCGTCTCGGCCTAGAGGCACATCGCAATCATTAAGAACGGTTGCTTGTGATCATGGCCTTAGAAGCACATATCATCGTCAAGAACGGATGCTGGCCGCTTGCTATGACATAAGATGCTTGTCGCGTCGAATTGGTCATGGCCCGCGAGGCACATCGCATCATCAAGAACGGACGCTGTCATGGCCTAAGAGCATCGCACCGGATGCAGGTAATCACCTATAGGGCGCACTGTGATCCGGTTCTGTTCTGTTGACTTTGACTTTCTTTGACTTTATAAACATTATACCATAATTTGATGATTTGCCAAGAGGGGCTACAGTTTCAGTTCCAGTGTGGACTTTACGATTACAAAATATTCGTGCTAAAGCGTATGAGAACACAGCCCAGTTGGTGCCTTTAGCACAGCGTGTCCTTCATCTTCAGGCGATTCCTGCAAAAATACAGTTATTTTGCGGGGGAGTGGCCGTTTTGCCTGGAATGCCTGCAAAAGTGCAGGCTTTTGGGGCCGATTTGCTCGAATTGACCTAAATCGAGAAAAATAACTGCACTTTTGCAGGCTTTGACCGAGAAATCGAGATTTCTCCGAAAAAAACTGTACTTTTGCAGGTTTCCAGCTCGGGGCAAGCACAAGTCAAACACAAAAAGAGCACCACCGGATCATCGGCAGTGCTCTTTCTTCTTTGCTTGGCAGCGTCCTACTCTCCCAGGACCCTTCGGTCCAAGTACCATCGGCGCTGGAGGGCTTAACGGTCGTGTTCGGGATGGGAACGAGTGGAACCCCTCCGCCATTGCCACCAAACATGATTTTTGCGCTGCTTTTACTTCCGCGCTTTCCGCTTCAGCAAAAGATCAAACCTTATAAAAGGCGTGCAGCTAAAAATCGGTTCAAGGTTTAATCCTTGAAAACTGGATACGAAACTAGATTTGCATTTTATTTTTTGGATAAGCCCTCGACCGATTAGTACCTGTCAGCTCCATGCCTTACGGCACTTCCACCTCAGGCCTATCAACCTTGTCGTCTTCAAGGGGTCTTACATACGGGGAAATCTCATCTTGAGGGGGGCTTCACGCTTAGATGCTTTCAGCGCTTATCCCGTCCGCACTTAGCTACCCAGCTGTGCTCCTGGCGGAACAACTGGTACACCAGCGGTGCGTCCATCCCGGTCCTCTCGTACTAAGGACAGCTCCTCTCAAATTTCCTACGCCCACGACAGATAGGGACCGAACTGTCTCACGACGTTCTGAACCCAGCTCGCGTACCGCTTTAATGGGCGAACAGCCCAACCCTTGGGACCTACTTCAGCCCCAGGATGCGATGAGCCGACATCGAGGTGCCAAACCTCCCCGTCGATGTGGACTCTTGGGGGAGATAAGCCTGTTATCCCCAGGGTAGCTTTTATCCGTTGAGCGATGGCCCTTCCATGCGGTACCACCGGATCACTAAGCCCGACTTTCGTCCCTGCTCGACTTGTCAGTCTCGCAGTCAAGCTCCCTTCTGCCTTTGCACTCTTCGAATGATTTCCAACCATTCTGAGGGAACCTTGGGGCGCCTCCGTTACTCTTTAGGAGGCGACCGCCCCAGTCAAACTGCCCACCTGACACTGTCCCCGTACCGGATCACGGCACCAGGTTAGAACCTAGATACGATCAGGGTGGTATCCCAACGGCGCCTCCACCGAAGCTGGCGCTCCGGCTTCCTAGGCTCCCACCTATCCTGTACAAATCGTATCCAAGTCCAATATCAAGCTGCAGTAAAGCTCCATGGGGTCTTTCCGTCTTGTCGCGGGTAACCTGCATCTTCACAGGTATTAAAATTTCACCGGATCTCTCGTTGAGACAGCGCCCAAGTCGTTACGCCATTCGTGCGGGTCAGAATTTACCTGACAAGGAATTTCGCTACCTTAGGACCGTTATAGTTACGGCCGCCGTTTACTGGGGCTTCGGTTCACAGCTTCGGGCTAAACCCTAACCGCTCCCCTTAACCTTCCAGCACCGGGCAGGCGTCAGCCCGTATACTTCGCCTTGCGGCTTCGCACAGACCTGTGTTTTTGCTAAACAGTCGCTTGGGCCTTTTCACTGCGGCCCCCTCGGGCTATTCACCCTACCGAGGCACCCCTTCTCCCGAAGTTACGGGGTCATTTTGCCGAGTTCCTTAACGAGAGTTCTTCCGCGCGCCTTAGAATTCTCTTCTCGCCTACCTGTGTCGGTTTGCGGTACGGGCACCTTCTCCTGGCTAGAGGCTTTTCTTGGCAGTGTGAGATCATGACCTTCGGTACTGTCAATTTTCCCTCCCCATCACAGCCTAGCCTTATCGGTGTGCGGATTTGCCTACACACCAGCCTCACTGCTTGGACGAGCATCCATCAGCTCGCGTCACTACCCTACTGCGTCACCCCATCGCTCATAGCGGATTACGGTGGTACAGGAATTTCTACCTGTTGTCCTTCGACTACGCCTTTCGGCCTCGCCTTAGGTCCCGACTTACCCTGAGCGGACGAACCTTCCTCAGGAACCCTTAGGCTTTCGGCGGATCAGATTCTCACTGATCTTTTCGTTACTCATACCGGCATTCTCACTTGTGTACACTCCAGCGCTCCTTCCGGTACACCTTCAACGCGTACACAACGCTCCCCTACCCCAGATGCAAAGCATCTAGCCATAGCTTCGGTGGTGTGTTTAGCCCCGTTACATTTTCGGCGCAGAGTCACTCGACCA